>SWDL01000034.1 GCA_005116795.1 Nitrospira sp.
TGGCCGGCTCGGTAGGTTGTACACGATTTGCCGAGCGAGTGCGACTCAGCCCGTGACGGAGGACAGGGCTTTGTGCTATATGTCCCCGGTCAGTATGAGAAGGGTTCGGTTGACAGAGCGAGAGGAGCGTAGAACGGTATGGCACGTGGACGGTTGAAGGATAAGAAAACGCGGAAGAAGCATCGGAAGAGCATCACACGCATGAAAGGACTCGCGAGAGCCCGCCGCCAACAGGCTCACGCCGCCAAGTCCAAACGCAAGTAATCGTCGCGAGCGGAGGCAGGGCATCCACCCGCGCATCCGGACCTACACAGGGGCGACGACCTGCCCGTTTCTACGGAACCCGCCGGTGGCTCCCCTGGGCTCGTGACGGTCCGGCTCCTGGGTGCGCTGGAGCCGTTCACGGTCGTGAGTGTTCGAGGAGCCGTCAGATACGATCGGCTCGTGGCTGCAGGTTGGGTGCGTCTCACGACGAATCGAACACCATTCCCCATGCCTTCAATCAAAGTGGTCTTCTTTGACGCAGCCGGCACCCTCTTTCATGTGAAGGGATCTGTGGGCGAGATCTATCTCCGTCATGCGGAGAAGTACGGGGTCAAGCAAACAGGGACGATGCTGGCATCGCTCAACACGGCGTTCCAACGCGCCTTCAATGACGCGCCGCCGCCGGTCTTTGCCGCCAAGGAGCCTGCCGGCATCAAGCGCTGCGAGCGGCTCTGGTGGTTCGATCTCGTGCACAACGTGTTTTACCGGGTCGGGATGTTCGAAGGCTTCGACGACTACTTCGACGAAGTCTTTACCGCGTTTTCCCGTCCGGACCTGTGGGCGCTCTATCCCGAGACCCTGGGCACGCTCCAGGCACTCAAACGACAGGGACTCGAGCTCGGCATCGTGTCGAACTTCGATACGCGCCTCTTCGGACTGCTGAGGGGATTGGGTCTGGCCGAGCTCTTTGACACGGTGACCATCTCAAGCCTGGCGCAGTCGGCGAAGCCGGCGCCGAAGATTTTCCAGCGCGCGCTCGAAGCGCATGCCGCCGATCCGGAAGAAAGTCTCCACGTCGGCGACAGCGTCCGGGAAGACGTGGAAGGAGCCCGCGCCGCCGGATTGACCGGCATTTGGGTCGATCGAGACGGCCGGAGCTCCTCGAAGCCTGCGTCGCCGACCATCCGATCCATTCCCTCCTTGGAACCGCTTCCGTCACTCCTCGCCTCTCTGTAGGGTGTCGTTCGTCGCAGATGTGACCCATTCCGACTCCAGTCGGGCTCCGGCACGCGGTTCCGTCTCAATTTCCCGCGCGACATTCCGAGATGAGTTGAAGGGGCAGCGATGGAGGGGCGTACCGATTCGCTCACGATGGGCCTTGCACGACAGTCAAAGCGACGACCACCATCGGTCCACTCCACCCTGGTTCCCGGCGGGGCCTGGCCGGCCTGGCCGGACGAACGGTTACTGGACGTCCGACTCTGCGACCTCCCGCTGAAGATCGAGGGCAGTCCGCCGGCGGACCGAATCATTCAGCTCTATCACGAGCTGGACTACCACCGGCTTCTCTTTCGTCCGCACTTCTGGCTTTCCAATGAGTGGTTTTGTCCGGACGGGGTGCCGGGGATCGCGGTGCCCTTCTACATGGCGCATCCTCGCCTGGCTCGTCTGGAACTGACCCAGATGTTGGAGGTGGAGGGCGGCACCCCCGAGTGGTGCATGCGCATCCTTCGACACGAGACCGGCCACGCGATTGAGAATGCCTATCGGCTCCGGTCCCGGCGCCGACGTCGCCAACTGTTCGGCCGGACGTCCGAGGCCTATCCGGACTATTACACGCCGAAACCCTAAAGCAAGAGCTTTGTCCAGCATTTGGACATGTGGTACGCGCAAAGCCACCCCGACGAGGATTTCGCCGAAACCTTCGCCGTGTGGCTGGATCCGGAGTCGCGCTGGCGGGAACGATATGTCGGCTGGCCGGCGCTGCGCAAACTCGAATACATGGACGGTCTGATGAGGGAGTTGGCCGGAGCACGGCCGCGCGTGACGACCAAAGAGGAGGTGGACCCGCTTCCGGACCTCCGGCGGACGCTCCGCACACACTACGCGCAGAAACGCCGACACTACGGCGTCACGCACCCTCATTGCTACGATCCTGATCTCCGGCGGTTGTTTTCGGAAGCGCGGGACCATGCCGGCAACCCCACGGCTGCGAGCTTCTTGACGAAGATCCGTCGAGACGTGCGCCGGAAGGTGGCCCACTGGACCGGCGAGTATCAGTACACGATCGATCAGGTGCTTCAGAACATGATCGTCCGGTGCCGGGAATTGAAACTCCGGCTCACGGCCTCGGAGAGTCAAACCACGCTGGAGTTTACGAGTCTCCTGACCGTCCACACGATGAACTATCTCCACAGCGGGCGGCATCGGGTGGCGCTATGAAACGCTTGCGCGTGCTCGTCATCATGCATGAAGACTTGGTGCCCCCGTTGCGGCTCACCGGAGGCGATCCGCGGACCGCCGAATGGAAGACCGAGTACGACGTGGTGACCACACTGCGGGAACTTGGTCATGAGGTCAATCCGCTGGGCGTGCGCCGTGATCTCGGCGTGCTCCTGGCCGCCGTGGAACAGTGGAAGCCCGACATCGTCTTCAATCTGTTGGAGGAGTTCGACGGACGCGCGATCTACGATCAACACGTCGTGTCGTACTTGGAGTTGCTGGGCGTGCCGTACACGGGGTGCAATCCGCGGGGCTTGATGCTGGCCCGGGACAAGAGCGTGACCAAGAAACTCCTCGCGTTCCACCACGTGCCGGTCCCCGCGTTTTCGGTGTGTCCTCTCGGGCGTCCGGTGCGACGGCCGAAAGGGCTGGGATTTCCGCTGATCGTCAAATCCGTCTCAGAAGAAGCGTCCCTCGGCATCTCCCAAGCGTCGATCGTGATGGAGGAGAGAAAGTTGCGCGAGCGGGTGGGCTTCGTCCATGCCAGTGTGGGGACCGACGCGCTGATCGAGCAATTCATCGACGGCCGTGAGTTTTATGTCGGCGTGCTGGGCAACCGTCAGGTGACCGTGCTCCCCATCTGGGAGTTGGATTTCCGCCACATGCCGGGAGAGGCTCGTCGGATTGCCACGGAACGGGTGAAGTGGAGCCTGAAGTACCAGGACAAGTATGGCATCAGATCACGGGAGGCGAGTGATTTGACCAGGTTCCAGACCGCAAGACTCCGGGCCCTCGCCAAGCAGACCTACGGCATTCTAGAGCTGAACGGATTTGCGCGAATCGACTTCCGGATGGATCAAGACGGGAACGTGTTCGTCCTGGAAGCCAATCCGAATCCGCAAATCGCCCGCGACGAAGACTTTGCCGACTCAGCCCAGCGGGCCGGGGTGTCCTACGCGGAGCTCATCCAGCGCGCGATCGAGATGGGACTCCAATGGGGAAGGGCTCACGCCGCATAGTCGAGAACCCGGCCGAATCGTGGGTGTCCTCAGAGTAAGAGCGGAACCGTGTCGCTCGCCCGCCCGCGGATGGTGACATCCACCAGATCGGAATTCGGAGTCGGATCGAGGTTCACTTCTGCCACGAAAGCGCCGGCTTGCTTCGCGACCGGCGCGAAGGACGCAGCCGGATACACTACGCCAGAGGTGCCGATGATCAGCATCACCTCGCACGACTCCAGTGCGGCGTCACTCTGATCGAGATCTCGTTGCGCGAGGGATTCCCCGAACCAGACGATGTGCGGACGCAGGAGTCCTTGGCAGGCCGAGCAGCTCGGCAGGATTGGAATGGGCACCTGCCGATTCTCGCTGATCTGTCCGCAGCCGGTACACCGCACCATCCAGATATTGCCGTGAATCTCGGAGAGCGTTTCCGAGCCCGCATCGCGGTGGAGTCCGTCCACATTCTGGGTAATCAGCCAGAAACGCTGGGCTCGCCGTTCCATCTCCACCAGCGCGTGATGGGCCGGGTTGGGTCTCGTGGTCGCAATCAGCTCGCGGCGCCAGTTGTACCACTCCCACACGAGGCGCGGGTCACGCGCAAAGGCCTCCGGCGTGGCCAGGTCCTCGGCCCTGAAATTGCGCCAGAGCCCGTCGGCCCCACGGAACGTGTGCACGCCGCTATCGGCGGAGATGCCGGCGCCGGTGAGCACCACGACGGACTGGGCGCGCGCGAGTCGGGCGCGGAGGTCTTGCAGTTCCGCCGAGCCCGCCATAGTGGTCCTCATTTCACCTCTCGAAAATCGCATGCTATAGTACCTGCCCGTTCTATAAGAGGGAATCCCCATGTCATTCAAACAGGTCTTGATGGTCGGGGCGGGCTCGGTCGGCGGCTTTTTCGGGGCCCATCTCGCCAAGAATAATCCGAACGTGTCGTTCCTGCTCCGGCCCAGGACGCTCACGGCGGTCAAGTCGCGCGGGCTGATCGTCCGGAGCGCCGCCGGTGACCTGATCGTCCATCCCCCCGCGGCCTCCGATCCCCGTGAGCTTCCCACGCCCGATCTGATCATTCTCTCGGTCAAGGCGTATGACCTCCACGAGGCGCTGGATCAACTCCAGCCGGTGATGACGGATCGGACGGTGCTGCTGACGCTGCAAAATGGCGTGGATGTGGAGGACCGGATTCTCGCCAGGCTGCAACGTGACTGCGTGGTCGGCGGGGTGGCGTACATTTACTCCAAGATCGTGGAGCCGGGCCTCATCGACCATTACAAGAAGGGGGCTGTGGCCATCGGCGAATTGATGGGGCATGAGAGTGCGCGGCTCCTCAAGATCCGCGACCTGTTCGCAGCCGCGGGAATTCCCTGCCAGTTGTCGAAGGACATCCGTCGCACCAAGTGGGAGAAGATGTGCTGGAACTGCGTGTTTAATCCGATCACGGTGCTGATCAATGACCGGGTGGCCAAGGCCTTGGATCATCCGGAGATGCTGAATGTCGTCCGTCAGCTCGTCGGTGAGGTCATGGCCGTCTCCGCCGGCCTGAAAGTGCCGCTCCCCGCGGATATGCCGGAGAAGGTGGTGAAGTGGACCCAGGAGATCCGGGACATCCATACCTCGATGTACGACGACTGGAAGGCGGGACGCCCGACGGAAATTGATTCATTGAATGGCTATATTGTGGCGAGGGCCCGGGAGCTGGGCATTCCGACGCCGGTCAATGAGGCGCTCACGGCGATGATCAAGACGATCACTGAATGGGACCGAAGCGGTCCGGCGGTGCTGCGGATCGACGGCGCCGTGGTGCAGCCGGTGACGCTGGATCGCACGGCCCTGGCGGCCCTACCGTCGGAGCACCGCATCTCCGATGCCTCGACGACGGTCGGTGGTCGCAAAGGGACGGGGATGCGATTGAAAGGCTTGCTGGATATTCCGGCGCTCGAACTTGGGGCGGATCACGTGACGTTTCATTCGCACGACGGCAAGTTTTCAGCCAGCCTCACGCTCGATCAAGCCCGAGAGTTCGGCATTCTGCTCTACGAGGTGGAAGGGGAGGCGATTCCAGATCAAAAAGGCGGGCCGTTCCGGCTGGTCGCGCCGGGCCTCGGCGATCTCTGCGCCAATGTGAAGGGTGTGAATCGGATCGAGGTGAGCCAAGGGGTGGGGAAGGACACGCGGCCGTCGATCCGGACACAGTGCTAGGATACCGTCCCGGAGTGCGGGTGACGAGCGGTGCGCGGCTCGGTCGCGCCATCATGCGCTGGTCTCAAGTTGCGAGCTGCTGTCGTACTGATTGCCGAGTGCGCCTCTGAGACGGCGAGGCAACCTCGCCATGCCGGCGCACATCGGCGCCTACTTGGCTCGATCGAGTGTGATACCCGCCATGTCGCGATCCTCGCCGCACCTCCGCTCCACCCGCACCATGAAACTGCGCTCGCGCACAGCCGAGGATCAGTCAGGCCGAGCTTTGCCGAAAAGACGACAACCCTCCATGTCGATCTTGTCTTAATCCCACTCAAAGCTGAGTTTCATTGTAGATCCTTCGGGCCGTGCGTACTGCTATCGGGTAACGCGCCTAACACCTTGCCGATCAGCGGCGGCCGAAGGCCGTCCGCTGCATCGGCTTGTTAGCCCGCGCCCCTCGCATCGGTAGCTGAGAAGTAACGAGCCAGAAAGTCCTCCACACTCATGAGCGGGTGGGTTCGATGGATGGCCCGATGACAGTTGGCACACAGCACGGCAAGATCCTCCAATCGCGTTTCTACAACCTCGGAAACCATCGCAAGCGGGAGCCGATGGTGAACTTCGCAGACCTCGCCACCCAGACCGGGAAAGCTCGCCTTCGTGACGAAGCCGCACGCCTCGCATTTTAGACACCCGTTCGCGTGCTCCGCCTCCTCGCGCTTCGCCCGGACAAGCGCTGGATCGCGCTCGCGACGCAGGTGGAAGAACAACCGAGGGTCGCCCTCCACAGCGGATAGTTCTATGTCTGGGGCGACGGGTGGACTCACTGCGGTCTTCGGACGGTACGCCCATGCCCCAGCTCGGCGTTCACGATCGAAGAACTCCGCCCAAGGAGAGCGCTCAACCGTGATCTGTTGCGAGAACCAAGCGACCATGTTCGATGCGACGCTACGACGATCCGGTAGCGAGGATGCCGTGCTCGCGCGGCTGACGATGGAGTTGCCCTCAGCATCCGCAAGCAGCGCAGAAACGATCGCGTCGTGCTCAACGAACCCGACGTCATCCGCTGGTGCTCGCACGATCAGTCGTGCGATGAGCGGGAACACTTCGCCGTGGCTGAATGTCGCGTCCATGGTGCCTTGTCGGGCTAACTATAATTCGACGTCCGAATCATTTCGGCAAAGCCAGCAGAAACTGCCTGCTAATCCCAGGCCACGTGGAGGACAGGCGATTGCACAAGCTGCTGAATCAACATCGCTTTGGGCGGGACTGCCAGGAGCGCCCGCCAGCGTGTTAGCCGTCATCCCACGCGTCCTAACATCACTCACCGGCACAAACAAAGGGGTCGGGAGTCTTTTCTCCAGGAGGCTCAAGATATGATAGGCAAGTCGTCTGCGTTCAGGCGTGAACGACGCGGCATGGCTTCTTGTAGAGCCGCGGCGCAGGCCTGTCACGAAACGACTCCCGACCCCTTTGTTTTCAAGTTCGTCCCATGGATCTGCAAACGCCACCTAACGCTCGCGATAACCTGTGACAGCGGAGCGCCGCCGTTGGGCTCATCGCGATGTTAGGCGCCTCGTCGTCGCGCCACCGCCCGACGTCGCTGTCGAAGAACCGGTGCCAGAGCCCGGAGCGCGTCGTTCACTGACACGCTGTTCGGAAACACATCCAGAATGTCCGGATCGATGACCACCACGTTCGCACCTTGCGCATGCCGCGCAGCCGTGGCCCCGCGCACGGCACCGGAAAAGTCGTACTCCGGGCGCATCGTATCACGGTCGTCCGTCCGCCCTTTCCGCCTACCGTTCTTCTTCATATCGCCTCCGCTCTTGCCGAGTGGCCCGTCGTACGGAAATGAGACGGGTTCGGGGTGGTCGCTCGGCGAACGCCACCACCAGGAGCCTCCGTCGGGTTGACATGCCAAGCAGCACGTACCGTTCCTCATCAAGTGAGTGATCAGGGTCAGCCATCAAGAGGTTAAACGGATCACCAAAGATCGTCGAGGCTTCGTCAAAGGTCACGCCGTGCTTGCGGACATTCGTTTCCGCTTTCACCGGGTCCCATTCGAAGATGTAACCCACTCTTACTCCACTCCTGACGCTGTGTGGCATCCCCTAGACCGGCCCGTCTAACTATTGAGTAGATTGGTCAGCCTATCCCCGCCAACCAGGTTCGGGATTCCGGCCAATCCTAATAGGTATTTTCTGTACTTAGCAAGAAATCATTCAGTCCTCCTGAGCCTGGCGAGCACTGCAGGTCCGGTCAGTCTATCCCGGCGCACCTGCACGGCTCTCTGTCCCACATCCAAGACGATCCGTGGGGCTCTGGATTTCCCGACCGCTCCTGTTTAAGACGTGCGTGGAGATCATTGCCGTGCTCACGTCCTCAGGTCCGCTTGAGCGGCTGGAAGGAAGGACAGAGTTAGCCTCGATCGCCCGATGCTGTAGGAGCCGACGCTCGGATCACCTGATTTTCCCGCCAGCGTTCGGAGTGATAGCGGATCAGCAGTAAGGCCATGCGGATGAACCAGTCGGCGGCCATGGCGCACCAGACGTAGGCGAGGCCGAGTTTCCACCAGTAGGCGGCGGCGAAGGCGAGCGGCAGGCGGACGGCCCACATGCCGGCCAGCGTGACGGTCAGAATGTAGCGCGTGTCGCCGGCGCCGCGGAGCGAACCGCCCACGACCATCGTGAGCGCGAGCGACAGTTGGGCCACGGCGGCGATCTTCAAAAACAGGTGGGACAAAAGGGGACATTCTACTTTTCCGCAAGACGCGCGGACGTTACCGTGATTGATCACGTGGCACCAGCGCCCCTAGACGGAAGGGCGGATCGCGAGGGGCACGCCGGGGGACCAGGCGATCCCACAAGAGGCAGCCAGCCGAAAAGTAGAATGTCCCCTTTTGTCTTTCCTGACCTCATCTTCCCTCTGATCCGCCATGCGCCAGAGGGTACCAGAGAAGAGGATCCCCGTAGCAAGCTACGGGGTATCACAAGTTGAATCCAAATCCATTGGTCACTCTACTTATCCTTCACCGCATCCTGGAGCGTGGTCATTGCTTGACTTTGCACTTCGATAAACAATCTTCCGTACGCGCTCGAATCGACTTTGCTCCGACTTCAACAAGCACAGAAGCTGGAGGAGTGCAAAGTCAAGCAATGAC
>SWDL01000035.1 GCA_005116795.1 Nitrospira sp.
CTCCGACGCAGAGGGGCCGCCCGATCTCGGCCAGCGAGCCCAGTTCAGCGAGCAGGGTCAGGTTCTGCTGTAAATTCTTTCCGAAACCGATCCCGGGGTCAAGCAATATCCGTTCCGGCTCGATGCCGCTCTTCGTCGCCTCACGCAGCGAGGAGATCAGAAAGTCCTTGACCTCTCGGACCACATCGGCATACTCCGGCGCGCGTTGCATGGTCCTCGGAGTGCCTTGCATGTGCATCAGGATCACGCCGGCTCCTGATTCCACGGCGACCCGGCACATTGCAGGATCCCATCTCAGCGCGCTGATGTCGTTGATAATCGAAGCCCCGGATCTCACCGCCTGCCTGGCCACCTCCGCTTTGGTCGTGTCGACCGAGAGAGGCACAGCGATGGCCCGAGCCAGCGCCTCCATCACCGGAATGACCCGTTGCAGCTCTTCGGACACCTCGACAGTCTCGGCGCCCGGTCGTGACGACTCCCCCCCGATATCGATCAGGTTCGCACCCTCCGCCACCATCGTGAGGGCCTGGGCGACCGCCACGGACGGCTCAAGGAAGCGGCCGCCGTCGCTAAATGAATCGGGCGTCACATTGAGGACCCCCATCACCAATGGACGAGGCCCCCAGTTCAGCACTCGACCCATGACCTTCCAGACGGACGGCCCGCTCGCGACGGTCTTGTGCGCGTTCATGGCACCAAAAACGAAAGGCAAAAGGACGTCAGTCCTTTTGCCTTTCGCACGCCAAGTAAGGATGAGATGGTCGGGTCACACCGCAACCGGTTCAGCCGACGACTCTTGAATAATGCGATCGATATCGGGGGAGTCCAGCACTTCTTTCTCCAACAACGCTTCGGCCAAGGCTTTCAAGGTCCGCATGTGGTCGGTCAGCACCAGCTTCGTCCGCTCATAGTTTTCGATCACGAGCCGTTTCACTTCGTGATCGATTTCGAGGGCCACCTGTTCGCTGAAGTCACGCCGGGTGGCAATCTCTCGGCCCAGGAAGATCTCCTCGTCCTTCTTTCCGAAGGTCAACGGCCCCAACTTCTCGCTCATGCCCCACTCACAGACCATCTTGCGCGCAAGGTCTGTCGCCCGCTCCAAGTCGTTGCCTGCGCCGGTCGTGTAGTTCTTGAACACCAGTTCTTCGGCCACACGCCCCCCCATCAGGATGGCCAGCGTGTCGTACAGGAAGTCCTTGGAATAATTGTGCCGATCGTCGGTGGGCAATTGCATGGTCACTCCGAGCGCACGGCCACGCGGGATGATGGTCACCTTGTGAACCGGATCGGTGCCGGGCAACAGTTTCGCCATCAACGTATGCCCGGCTTCATGATAGGCGGTAATCCGCTTCTCTTCGTCCGTCAGCACCATGCTTTTGCGTTCCGCCCCCATGAGGACTTTGTCTTTCGCCGTCTCAAAATCAACGGACTCCACCATCTTCTTGTCCTGGCGGGCGGCCCATAAGGCGGCTTCGTTGACGAGGTTCTCCAGATCCGCGCCGGAGAAGCCAGGCGTTCCTCGCGCAATCTTCTCCAATTCGACATCCTGCGAGACCGGCACTT
>SWDL01000036.1 GCA_005116795.1 Nitrospira sp.
GGCGCCATTCGGGCCCGTGCCGTGAACCGTCGAAAGGTCAACGCCGAGTTCGGCGGCCAGTTTCCTGGCGGCCGGCGAACTGCGCACTCGTTCTCCTTCCGCCGGTGGCCGAGGTTGAGGAGGAGGCGGCGGAGCGGCTGGTTGTGTCTTTCGCTCACCCTTAGCCTGAGCCTCAACCTTTGCCTCAACCTGTCCGCTCGTCGTGCCCTCTTCTCGGATGATCGCCATCATGGCCCCGACCGCCACGGTGTCGCCGGGTTTCGTCAGGAGTTGTTCAATCACCCCGCTGTGAAAGGACTCGATCTCGATGGCCGCCTTCTCGGTGTCGATCTCTGCGAGAATCTCACCCTTGGTCACCCGATCGCCCACCTTCTTTTTCCAGGTGATCAAGGTCCCCGCGGTCATATCGGCGCCGAGTGTCGGCATCAAGAAGTCAGCCATGGCCCCCTCAGAATTTGGTCATTGGATCAGTGAGTCATTGATTCAGTGCCAGGATAAATGAATCAATGAACAAATGATTAAATGGTCAAATCTTGCCAAGCATGCCCCCAACCGTTTGGACGATCGTGGCCGGCTGCGGCAATGCGGCATCTTCCAGATGCTTGGGGTAGGGGATCGGCACTTCCACCGTGCAGACCCGCGCGACCGGGGCATCGAGGTCGTAGAAGGCGCCTTCCATGAGTTGCGCGGACACCTCAGCCGCAAAACTGCCGGTCCGCCACCCCTCGTCGATGACGACTGCACGATGGGTCTTTCGCACCGAGGCAAGGATGGTCGGCAGATCGAGCGGCCGCAACACGCGAAGGTCCAGGACCTCCGCGTCAATGCCGTCCTCAGCCAGGCGCGTGGCGGCCTCGAGCGTTTTCCAGAGTGAGCCGCCGAACGTGATCAGGCTGACGTCGCGGCCGGGCTTCCGCACGGCGGCGCGCGAGAGATCAACGGGGAGCGCGGCCTCATCGAGCTCGCCGTCGAGCGCATAGAGAAAGGCATGCTCGAAAATAAACACCGGGTCCGGTTCGTTCAGGGCGGCGAGCAGCATGCCTTTGGCGTCGGTGACGGTCGCGGGCGTCAGGACCGTGATCCCCGGGATATGCGCATACCAGCCTTCCAGGCTATGGGAATGTTGCGCGCCCACCTGTCGGCCAGCCCCGGTCGCCATGCGTACGATGAGCGGGATGGAGAACTGGCCGCCGGACATGTGCCGGATCGTGGCCGCATTGTTCACGATCTGATCGAGGGCCAGCAAGCTGAAATTGACGGTCATGACCTCCACGATCGGGCGCATGCCGCCTAAGGCCGCCCCGATCCCGGCTCCGACGAAGGTGCTCTCGGACAACGGCGTGTCTCGAATTCGATCCGGCCCGAACTCGTCGAGAAAGCCTTTACTGCAGGCATAGGTCCCGCCGTACTTCCCCACGTCCTCACCCATGAGAAAGACGCGAGGGTCGCTCAGCAGGGCCTCCCGCAATCCGGCTCGCACGGCCTCTCGGTAGGTGATCTTGGGCATGACGCTTCACGTTCTTTCGGTATACACGTCCTTCGTCAAATCTTCGACCGGTTCCCACGGACTCGCTTCGGCAAAGGTGACGGCATCGGCAATCTCATCTGCGATGGCGGCTTCCAGCTTGTCCAAGACGGCGTCCGTCAGCACACCCTGAGCTCGAAGTCCTTCTGAAAGGAGGCGGACGGGGTCGCGCTGTTTCCATCGCTCAACTTCTTCTTTGGTCCGATACATCTCCGCGTCATACATCGAATGGGCGCGAAACCGGTAGGTCCGGTATTCGAGAAGGAAAGGACCTTGTCCCGCCCGCACGACATCCACCGCACGCTGGGTGGCGGATTCCACGGCCAGGACGTCCATCCCATCAACAGCGTCAGCGGGAATCGCATAGGCGTCGGCCTTGCGCGCGATGTCAGGTTGAGACTGATGACGTGCCAGCCCGGTCCCCATCGCGTAGAGATTGTTTTCGCAGAGGAAGAGAACGGGGAGTTTCCACAGGGCCGCCAGGTTCAAGGATTCATGGAACTCGCCTTCGGCGACGGCGCCGTCGCCGAAGAAGCAGGCGGTCACCTGGGCGCGATGCGCCAGCTTGTCCGCCAAGGCTAGGCCGACCGCCACAGGAAGTCCACCGGCCACGATGGCGAGGCCGCCATAAAAGCGGCGAGACGCGTCGAAGAAGTGCATCGAGCCGCCACGGCCTCGGGCGCAGCCTGTGGCCTTGCCGTAGAGTTCCGCCATCAAGGTCTGCATCGGCGTGCCGCGAACAAGGGAATGTCCGTGTTCCCGGTAGGTGGCCACGATGGCGTCATCGGGACCCAGGACCGGGATGGCGCCGGCGGCGACGGCTTCCTCCCCGATATAGAGGTGGAGAAAGCCGCGAATCTTCCCGAGGCTGTAGATCTCGGCGCATTTCTCCTCAAACCGGCGGATGCGGAGCATCTGCCGCAACTGTTCGAGGCCTGGTTGGGGATCAACGGGAATCGTCATCGTCAGCCCTATGGGCAATGGAGAGTGGTCAATGCGCAATAAAGACATGGTTGATGGTTAATGGTCGATGAATCGAGGATCGTCTTCATTACCCATTCTCCAGGGTAGAGATATCTCCCTCCGGCAAGCCGAGTTCCCGCGCCTTGAGTAAGCGACGCATGATCTTGCCGCTCCGCGTTTTTGGCAGGCTCGGGAGGAATGCAATCTCTTTCGGGGCAATGGCCGCGCCCAACCGGGAGCGTGCGTGGCCTAGCAATTCCCGGCGAAGCGACTCGCTCGGCTCGAATCCGTCTTTCAAGGACACAAAGGCTTTCACGAGTTCCATGGCGATCGGGTCCGGCTTGCCGATCACACCGGCCTCCGCCACGGCCTGATGCTCCATCAGCACGCTTTCGACCTCAAACGGACCGATCAGATGTCCCGAGGTCTTGATCACGTCATCCGCCCGTCCCACAAACCAGTAGTAGCCGTCCTTGTCCCGCTTGGCGAGGTCGCCCGTGAGGTACCAACCGTCGACAAAACACTTCCGATAGCGTTCCGGTTCGTTCCAGTAGCCGCGGAACATGGAGGGCCAGCCGGGGCGGAGTGCGATCTCGCCCTGCCTATCCGGGGCGGTGACGACCTCGACGCTGCCGTCGTCCGTTTTCCGGACGATGGC
>SWDL01000161.1 GCA_005116795.1 Nitrospira sp.
TCGGAAGCCTCTGCGCGTTCATACGACAGCCCGTGCAAAGACTCTCACGGCCGGATTCAGGTTCAAGATCTCTAGTACGGATTCCGTTCATGGTTCGACAAGCTCACCACGAAGGATTGTAAAGTGATGACTGAGACACTACACTAGCCCGTAGCAGGCGTACTGAGGTCATCGACGTGAAACAGGTGCTCACCATCGCCGGGTCGGATTCGGGGGCGGGGGCCGGGATTCAGGCGGACCTCAAGGCCATGGCGGCCAATGGGGTCTATGGCCTGACGGTCATCACCTCGATCACCGCGCAGAACACCAAGGGTGTCACCGCGGTGCATGATCTTCCGCCGTCGATCGTGGAGGCTCAGATCGATGCCGTGTTCGACGATTTTGAGATTGCCGCGGTGAAGACCGGTATGCTGTCGTCCGTGGAGATCGTCGAGGCTGTCGGCAAGAAGCTCAATCAGTACAAAGTTTCGATGGTGGTGGTGGACCCGGTGATGGTCTCCAAGAGCGGCCATGCGCTGCTCCAACCCAATGCGGTCGCGGCCGTGAAGTCGGCCCTCATCCCCCTGGCGCTGCTCGTCACGCCCAACGTGCCGGAGGCGCAGCAGCTCTCTGGAATAGAGATTACGGCGCTGGCTGATGCCAGGCAGGCCGCCAAAGTGATCCACAAGCTCGGCTGCAAACATGTGCTGATCAAGGGTGGTCACCTACTGGCTGAAAAGGGCGCCGACCTGCTCTACGACGGGCGCTTCTTCAGCGTGTTCAAGACCGAGTTCATCGACACCCCGCATACGCACGGCACCGGCTGCACCTATGCCTCGGCGATTGCCGCGCACTTGGCGAAAGGCAAGTCGTTGCCCGACGCGATTCAGACCGCCAAGACCTATCTCACCGAGGCCATTCGCCATGGGCTCGCGCTCGGACAGGGGCAGGGTCCGACGAATCATTTCTACTTCCTGAAAGAGTAGCGGACTCCACCATGTGGCACCATCTTCGTCCTCCTCTCTTCCTCATCACCGGCTGCGGGTGGTTGCTGGCATCAGCGGGCTTGGGCCTCGCGCTCTGGCTCGGCATAATCCTCGGCCGGCCCTTGTCGCCGATGCTGCGGCTGGTCCATGTCCACGGGGCGCTGGTCGGCGGGGTCGCACAGATCATTCTCGGCGCCATGCTCACCTTCATTCCGACTCTCCTCATGACCGGGAAGGATCGCCCTGAATCCCATCCGGTCCTGTATCTTGCGATCAACGCCGGGGCCGTCGCTCTGATCACTGGATTTTGGCTCCAAAACCGTACCATAATCGCGATCGCGGGGAGCGTCATCCTCCTCGTCTTCTTGAATGTCTTCCGCGAGGCCGGCCGCCAGGCGCGCCACAGTCTGAACTCGCCCCCGCTGAACCTGCTCTTTTATGGCCTCGCGCTTCTTTCCTTCTTCGGCGGCATCGGCATGGGTCTCGCCATCACGATGCATTGGCTCCCCGTGACCATGCTGGGGCAGGGACGACTCGCGCATCTTCATCTGAACGTGCTCGGGTTCGTCACCCTGACCATCGTGGGCACGATGCACAACCTCTTTCCGACGGTGCTCAACGCGCCCCTGTACAGCCCCCGCCTGGCACGGCTGACGTTCTTCGCCTTGCCGCTCGGCATCCTCGGACTGGTGAGCGGGTTCCTGCTCTCGCGCGTCTGGGTGGAAATCGGCGCGGGGATCGTGCTGCTCGGCGGCACGGGACTCTATGCCTACAATATCGTGCGGACCTGGCTGGCTGCCGGACGACCCCGCTCGGCGCCGGTGGATCATTTCCTCGTGGCGACCCTGTTTCTGGTCCTCACCGTCATCGCAGGGATTCTCGTCGCCGTGAACGGGCTCGCGTTCCCTCCGAAGATCCCATTCGGCCATCTGCACCTCGCCGCCTACACCCACCTCGTCTTTATCGGATTCATGCTCCAGACCATTGCCGGGGCCCTGTCTCACCTGCTGCCCATCAGTCTGGCCCTTCGCCGAGTGCCCAGTAACAAAAAGCGCACCCCCTATCTCGCCACGCTCGTCGGAATCATGGAGCAGTGGCGGTCCGTCCAGGTGAGCGCCCTGAGCCTCGGCACGATGGGCCTGCTGCTCGTCGCCGCCCTGCTCTGGCAATACTCCCTGAATTCGACACCGGTGTTGGCCACGGCCTGGACCAGCGCCGGACTCTTGGCCATCGGACTCCTCATCTTCGCCATGAAAGTCGTCCGTCTGTTGCTGTGCTGGCCGTCGCTCGAGTCGGCGCACCACCGGTCTGAATAGGACTCCCCCCGGAAGATTGATGGCGTCATTGGCGGAACAGCCCGTTACGTTTGGAGATCGGAACGGACACCAGATCTCAGGCATTCTGACGAAGCCGGCCACTCGCACCAACCGGGTCGCGCTCCTCTGTCATGGATTTCTCTCCACCAAGAACAGTGCCACCAACAAGGCGCTCACACGGCTCCTTGTCGAGCAGGGCATCGCAACCTTCCGGTTTGATTTCTTCGGACATGGCGAGAGCGACGGCCCGTTCGAGCACCTCACGACCACGCTGGCCGTCGGGCAGACGTTGGCCGCCCTCGATCTTCTGAAGACGATGGAGTTTGGTCGGCTCGGCCTCGTGGGATCGAGCTTCGGTGGACTGGTGAGCATCCTCACGGCGGCTCGGCGGCGGGACCTTCGCGGCCTGGCCCTCAAATGTCCGGTCGTGGATTTCGGCGAGGAACTGCGGCTGGAGTTCGGCGAAGCAGAGATGAAGAACTGGAAAGCCACGGGAACGATTCCGAACATCCTGGGGGCCCCCGCGCGGGTGAAACTGGCCTACGCC
>SWDL01000037.1 GCA_005116795.1 Nitrospira sp.
GCCGCATGCTTTCGATACTCTCGGGATGTTGCTTCAGTAGGAGCTTGAAATCGGAATTCCCCAACAGAGCCATCCCGACTTCCTTCATCTTCACGTCGTAGTCATCAATGTTCTGCGTAATGGTTCCGATTGATCCCCCATATTTTCTGACCCGGCGCACAGCCTTTTCGAAAAACGGACCGCAGTTTCCCCCATCCGAGAGGAGATCCCACGCTTCATCCATGACCAAGAACTTACGGCGGCCTTTATTCGCCTTTTCAAACATGGCACTTTGAATGCTCATCTGGACCGAGAGCAGGAGGACAGAGCCTAGAGCTTTCTGGTCTCCCAGACCGTCCATCTCCATCACCACCAAATCATTTTCAAAATTGATATTGTTCACCCGATTGAACAGATGCTCGTACATCCCGCCCTTGGAAAACTTCTGCAGAACTAACGCCATGTCCTGTGCGCGATCATCCTTCGATTCTCGAAGACGCATCATTACGTGCGTGGGCGTTCCACTATTGCCTTCGTCCTGAAGGACGAACTGAATGGCTTCCTCGAGGAGGGCCATCTGTACATCGTTCAGTTTCTGCGACGGACTCACCATCTGGGCATGGATCGCAACCAACGACCAGAATTCATCAGCACGATCCTTTGCTCGCTCCATCTCATCGGCATAATCATCGTCATAGGCGCTAGAGCCATCACCCCAATGCACGAGCTTGGAGAAGGGGTTGAAACACAGCTTCGCCCCTTGCTTCGCATATTGGATATACTGGCCCTTGCGAAGTTCACATAGTTTGACGTAGCTATACCCGGCATCGATAATCCATCCACGCCCACCCACCTGCAGATAGTTCTCGATCAAGTCATTCATCCAGAACGACTTTCCGGCACCGGAGGTGGCAATCGCCGAAAAATTATAATTACCTTGCTGATTCGCAAAGAGATCGAGCGAGACAACCTGTCCAGAACGGGACGTGTATAAGAGGACCGGGGAGCCGCCCCCCTTCCAATCCCCCACCAATGGCGCACAATGCGCGGGAACAGCGGTGTGCACCGTCTTGAGTCGGCGCAACCCATCCCGCAAAAGCTTGGCGTCAGAAGGCAACGCCATCGGCAGGCCGCAGAGGAAAATCTTCAAGCCAATGAAGAAATCGTCCTGCAGATTGATATCCATCGCGCGATAGATCGACTTCATGGAGTCCGCTTGTTGTTGCGCCTGCCGAGGAGAATCGGCATAGATCGCCACTTGGAAAAACTGGCCGATAAACTGACGACTATTCTCGATCTCTACCGCCATCGCATTGGAATGTTCGAGCTTTGAGCGAAACACGGGAATGAGGTTCAGAAAGAACCCTTTAGCTTGATTGGATATCACCAGATGTTTCTTGTTGAATCGTGCCTTTTCTGAAACTTGATCCAACTTCAGTACGTTTAATGTGATGAAGAAGGGGCAAATGATCTGATCGGTCAGCTTCATCAAGCTACCGATGAACTCCCGATTACGCCCTCCGTGCCAATGAAGGGGCCACGATTGGATGGTCATGGTCTTGACGAATTTATTGTCAAGTTCCAGCATTTTGGTTTTGACGTTCATCACCGTATCCAACCGCACGGCTTGATCACGAAGGAGCATCTCATCTGAGTAGCCAGGGGGACGATCGTTCCATGAATGGCCGGGATTCAATAAGACATGAAGTAGCCAGAGAAACTGGAGCGGAGGCACACGCTGAGGCAACAGTCCCATCGTGCGAAGCTGTTCTTCGATCCCATCTAAGGCTTGATAGACCGATTCTTCGTCCCACCCATCGGGATTGATATCCTTTACCGGCATCGTAATGGAGACATAGAGTGTGATGTCACGAGGCTTTAGGGGAGGATTTGGAATCAGAGATGTATCTCTCGCGTGCAGATAAAACTCCTTCTTGGCACGGGCAGCAGCATGATGTTCGGGGCTCTGAGTCCCCCGTTCGGCAAGCACCACATGCTGATCCAAGCACGGTTCGATAATAGGGGACGCATGGAGCATGAATTGAAAGGTGGTTCCGATAGGAAGATCCGACTCAAACAAGTTGGTCAGCTTTTGAATCCGCCCTTCATCAAGCCCTAAAATCGGTCGGCTGGCCCATAGGATTCCGATGCGGCCATCATCCATTCGATAGACACGATTCTTCTCGTCATAGGCCTCATAGGGAAGCCATTCACTCAACGAGGTCCGCTCAACTGTCTGTTTCAACTTCCCACGATCAACTTATGGCATTGTCGGTAATCCCAGGGGTCCATCCTCCAGCATGTACGGAGACGCCCCACCAGGAACCGGCATTTGCGGCAAACCCTGTGGCAGAGGAGACATCGTAGGCGGACGTTCCGCGCCACCCGTTGGACCTCCGGTTGGCTCATGAGATTGAACTGTCGACAACGCTGAAGCCGCAGCCGGACCACCCGCACGATTGCGCGTACTCGGCGGCTCCACCATTCGGGAGTTCCGAGGGATCAACTCGCGAGATCGACCATAGGATGACGAGGCTGCTCCCTTGCCTCCAAATTGATGTCCATAAACAAATCGGGGACCTTCTACCACTTGATAGACAATCGTCGCTTCGTGGAGACGACCCTTCGCATCCTGCCATGGCGCGATCCACACCTGGAGAGTCTTCGGAGGGGTCACGATCGGCTTGCCCAGGAAGGATTCCGCTCGACCAGCAAAGGCGCCATTCACCGGCAACGGGAGATGCTGGGCAGCTTTCGAATCCGCATGATCAGATGAGGAATCGCCTCCATATTTCTCAGTCACCTTTGCCGGTTTATCAAACCGATTCGCATACGCATTGGAAACTGATTCGCAAATCGCCTGATCCGGGTAGCCTTTGCACGAGAAATCTGATTGGTAGCCCCCTCCGCACGCAGTCAATGTTCCCAGCAAGAGCAGGGCAAGCCCCTTCACAACCGGAAAGAAGAACTTATGCATGGACTCATAGCCCAGAAGATCGACATGTATGCGAGAGGACATCATGGGACGTTACTCCTTTGAGGACAAACACGGCCTCAGATCACGGTTTGGACGCATCGAGTTGAAGTATCGATAACAATTGCTCTGCTGAGACAAATCCTTCGAGACGTTGACCGCTCGGCAGGAACACAGTAGGTGTCTTGTGCAATTTGAGGCGCCGGCCAAACTTCAGAATGTCATCAACAGGATGCTGACAAAGCTGTGCTGGATTCTCGATAGGCTGAGCAGCCAAGGCCTTATCCAGCGAGGCAGCACGGTCAGAAGAACACCAGACCGCCACTGATTTCCGATAGGCATCGGGGTGAATCGTGGTCAAGGGATGCAGCAGAACAGCGACAGGAACCCCTGAGGACACCAGCTTCTTGATTTCCGGATGCAGCTTCTGACAAACCGGGCAGTCCAGATCATCGACAACCAAGAGAGGCTTTGTAGTCTTCGGGGACTCAGGCTGGAGGAGGATCGTCTTGCTCAGATCCAGTGAGTCAAGGACTCTGCGCTCCCGCACTCTCAGATATTCCTGAGTCACATTGCGACCAAGTTGAATGTCAAACATCCCGCCAGCTAACACGTACCGACCACTTTCATGGACGTACCACAGCCCTTCCGGACTATCGGACTCAGTCTCAACGAGATACCAACTCGGGATTTCAGTCTTCGCCACGCGGCGCACGTTCATTCCCGGGAACTTCTGTTCCATTGTGGATTGAAGCATTTGCGGCACATCGCTCAGTTCACTCCCTTGGGAAGCTTGACCGAATGCGATGATCCCACAGACCACCATCACCGCGACGGTCAATCCAACAACCGCGCTTTTCGTTTTCGACATCTGAACCTCCTTCAATAATGACCGGCCGAAGAACTCACGCCGTTACAGGAAGTAATCCACCAGTTCACGACCAGTCCCGACAATGAAGTCCACCTCACGTTGAGCATCGATCTCGATCACCGGAAAGACCGAGGCCGCCATCATGCTGTAATGTCGGGCGAGAAACCGAGCCGCTTGTCCCATGCCGCCCGCTGCCCCAGCCATGGCAAGCGGACCGGCTGGAGGAAGGTTGAATGCCTGGCTGGGGCTTTGAGCGATAACGAACCCTTGCTGATACGGCATAAAGGCCTGTGAAATCCCTGAAACGAAACCAGCCAGTAGCGTCCGACCCAGTAACGCACCCTCTTTCATCACGACTCGGCCGCGCAAGCCGAGCTTGCCGTCTTCACCGTTGACGAATCCCTTCAGATCAAGGTCGACGGCTTCGCCATTCTGCTTGACACACGAGATCGCAGTCCCTCGTACTTGCACACGCTCACTCGAGAGTTCCCCCACCCCTTCACCAAGGATGAAACACTCACGAGCATCGACCATGACTTCATTCGGGAGCTTCATGAGATCCCGAACAACCATCAACACGGGATAGGGACTGTTTTGTGAGGCTCCACCAGCACCGGCCCCACTCGTAGTTTTCGCGGGGGCATCCATCCCGGACAACAATTTGACCGGGATAATCGCGCCGGTGTTCAACCACAGTTTCTTCTCGGAGGCTTTCTTCACCGTCGCAGGATCAGTCTTGAAGAGCACACGGATTCCATCTTGTGGAAGGTCAACGGCCCCACCGGCCTGAACACCCGTTGCGCCCGGACGCCCTGCTGGAAGTGCAGCAGGTACACCACCCTTCGGAAGAGGAAAGGCCGCTGGCTGTGCAGACGCCCCACCAGGGGCCAATGGAGGCGGCAGCGGAGGCATGCCGGACGTCCGAGCGCCCTTCCCATCGCCGGGCGCGAATGTCACTCCGCCGGAACGCTGGACACTCCCGATCTGCTTTGATAAATCAGAGATCTGTTTTCTGATCTCATCTTGATTTTTGTGGTCAAGATCCAGTGTTCGACGCAGCACATCATTCTCTACCTCCAACGCCTCAATCCGGGAACCGGCCTGTTTAAGGAAGATCTCCTTGTCCACCTTTTCAGTATCAATAGAGATCGTCTTGGGTGCCTTTTTCTCGACTACAGCACCGGGCGGAGTACGGAATTGACTCAGTACGATCGCCAGGGCAACAAATCCGATCACCGCAGCCGCGGTCACTAAGGTT
>SWDL01000038.1 GCA_005116795.1 Nitrospira sp.
CGGCTTGATCTCGAAGACATCCCCCGCCTCCACCCCGCCATGAATGATCCCCTGTCGGAGTAAAGTCCGCTTCCTTCTCCTATTTGGGCGCGGTCTTGTGTTCAGACTGCTCGGCATGCGTGAGAGACTCCTCCGCATGCTTGATCGCTTCCTTCGCATGTTGGAGCGCTTCCTTGGCATGCGCGTCGCCTGTGGCCTTGATGGACTCGTCGAGGTGGTGGATCGCCTCCTTGGCATGCTTGATCCCATCCTTGGCGTGCGTGATCACTTCCTGGGTATGGTCTTCGCTTTTCCCAGCCAGCGACACCGCCGGCTGCATGCCCCCGACAAACATCAACACCGCTGCGATCATGACCATCGTGCCTGCTTGTTTCATGGAACCCTCCTCCTTTGTGTGAGTGAACGGCCGCCTGCGGTTACATGGCTTGTGCCCTATCACGCGGTCGGCAAGACGAGGATCATCCCGGGCAACAGGAGATTCACTCCGCGCCGAGGCTACCTCATCGGACTCGCTCCCGGCGGTTACGGCTGTTTGATGCACTCAATCTCCAATCTGATCTCGACGTCGTCTCCGACCGCCACCCCGCCGTTATCCAAGAGCTTGTTCCAGACCATGCCGAAGTCCTTGCGGTTGATTTTTCCCTGGGCGGAAAAGCCCGCCCGTGTGAGGCCGCGCGGATCTTTGGGCAGCACGCCGTTGAAGGTTCCCGTCAACACGATCTCCTTGGTCACACCGAGTAAGGTCAGATCGCCTTTCGCCACATACAGATCGCCTTGCTTCGCGTAGGTGGTCATACGGTAGATCATGGTAGGATGTTTCTCGACGTTGAAGAAGTCGGGGCTTCTCAGGTGGGTATCGCGCTTCTCCTGGTTCGTATTGATGGACGCCGTCTTGATGACGGCCTCGATGGCCTTGACGGTCTTCGTCTCCGGGTCCATGTCGATCAATCCGGTGTAGTCCGTGAACCGCCCGGTCGTCTTGGCCACCACCATGTGCGCCACGCTGAACCCGATGATCGTATGGTCTGAATCGACGGTGTAGCGCTCCGCCGCGGCCGGCCTGGACCACGCACCGACGAGAATGCTTGCGGCGATGACGACCAATGAAGAGAGAACTCTGGGGTGCATGGGTGATTCCTTTCCGCTCAATGAATAGCTGATCCGACCACCTTCGTTTTCAGGCAGAGGTACGTTCCCGTTCGCACGCGCACGCCCTCATGACGCCCGCCGCCAGGAGCGACCCATCGGGCCGGTACATCGCAGAGGCCCACATCGCATGTTGGGCCGGCTCTACGCCAGGCGCATGCACATCCGCGTACTTTTCCATGACGAACACGGTGGAAAGTCGGTGACGCGAACGCGACGCGGGATGTCCCGTCGATCGGATGCGTAGAGACGCGGAGGAGGTTTCGACCACGAACACGGTCCCGGTGGAAAATGTCGGATCATGCCGGATCCCGGCGCTGTTGGGACGGACATAGTAAGTTGCCCTCTCCCGTTTTTCGGGGGAGGGCAGTTCTATGGTCATGCTCGGCCACTGTCGATAGTCCGCAGGGATGCGCACGGCGCGCGCCGAGGAAGCCCCTACGCATCGATTCAACACGATCACCGCCCTCGCCAGAAGTCGAACGATCATGAGCGGCAGCGACGGAGCGGCAGGCACAGGACTGCGCGTCTCGCCGGTCGCTCGACGAAGCGTGCCGAGCGGTCGGACTCTCTCCTCAGATCGTTTCCTCATCGAAATTCTCATGGCGCTCCCCCCGCGTCCGACAGCAGCACTCTGGCGGTCTTGACGTTTCCCGAGAGCTCCATCCAGTAGCGCGGCCCGGCTTTGAGCTCATAGACGACGGTCTTAAACAGCGTCGAGCAGCCGGTCTGCATTTCGAAGGCCTGGGGTTCCAGACGCTCCTGGCCCGCCACCACTTCGATCCACAACGCCGTATCGGCGCTGATCCGATAGCGCCCATCCCGGGGGACTGCGATCGGCAAGAGCCCTGCAGAAGAACCGCTGCGCTTCGGCGTCACGGTCAGTGAGACGCCGTCCGCATTCAAGAATGTGATCGAGATCGGTTGGAGCCCCGGCATGATCGGCGCCACCTCCTCCCGCGTGGCCAGGCTCTTGACCGGACGGGAGGCTTGTTCCATGGCCGCCAGCTCCGCCCGGACATTCAGCGCATAGTCGGCGCAGCCGCCGCGCATCTCCTCCATGGGACGATGCGCCGGCTCGCCGAGCGCCTCAGTGATGCTCGTGACGACGAACACAAGCACCAAGCCGGCGACTCGATTCATGGCCATGAGGCCCTCGCACTCACCCTTGCCATTCCTCGATGTTGGCCGGGGCGAAGACCAGGCGTTTGTGTCGAGGAGCGAGCCGTCCTGGTCGCTTCATACTCATCCATCCGGTTTCCATCGACCAACGCGGTGAGCGACGCGTGAAACACGCGCAGGCTTCCCTTATTGAGCTTCGTGGCCTCCAATCGTCCTTCCTCGACCCATCGATAGATCGTCCAGCGACTGACATTCAGCATCTGGGCGGCTTCGCCGACCCGCAATAGGTGCTTCTCCATGGGTCCACCTCCTGAATGACTCGGTGTTGGCGGTGGGCGGGGGCGGGGCATTGCGGTCCGCTCCCCGCCCCCCTGCCGGAACGCACAAGAGGGGAGTGTCTTGTATCCGTTGTATCCCGGCCCACCATGCGGTCCTTCTTCCCAAGACGTCTGGTCGCGCGCGTCCGCCCGACCTGACCGTTGCTCTGCAATGCTTCAGCGCTTCATCCTGGCTTCAAAATACTCGTCATACCGGTGGACAAAATCTTTTTGTGCCAATGGCGCATGGCAGGCCCGGCACTTGGTGAAGTCTTCCGCGAGCGGCTTGCCGTCCGGCCCGAAGGCCGAAAAGACCCACGCGCCGTTTTTCAGATGGTCCGGCGCGTCCTGGCCCCATCCTTGTTTCTTGCTCATGACGAAGACTTTGGCCAGTTTGTCTTTGGCGAGTTTTCCGTCGGAGGATTTGTCGAGTTCGCCTGAAGCGGATTCTTTCGCCTTGTAAATTTCCATGACCATCGTCGTCTCGTCAGGGAACATCTCTCCCGGTTTCGCCTTGGCCCCGGTCGGGTTGAGATAGATATCCCGCACCTGCTTCGTGTCCACTTTGTCGATATTCGTCAGGAAGCGCGGCCAGGTCTGATACTCGGCGGGGAACGGCAGCTCCCCGTCTCGAGGGAGCCCGCTTGCCGAAAGATTCGCGCTCATCGCCGCCACGCCGCATCCCCAGAGCAGCGCCGCACTGATCAACACCGTCCGTCGCCTCATGCGAAACCTCCTTGTGATTTGCCCCTTGTCATGCGAACCGCTATTTCATCGCCTGCGCCGTACAGTGCCACCCGTCCCCCTTGACTCCATTTACGGCATGCGCGAGTTGATCCGGCTTCGTCTTATCGCCCTCGGAGGTCACCACCGCATGACCTTTCATGCTTTTGAGATCGACCTCCTTCACACCGGGAACTTTCTTCAACGCCTCCGATACCTCATCCAGATAGGCATCGCAGAAATTGCCGCCGAGCTTCAACGTCACCTTCTGCTCGCCGGCGAATCCCGTCCCAACCCCTGCTCCAACGATCGTCACCAGGCTGATGATCACTGCCGTCACGATGCGTTTCATTTCTGCTCCCTCCTGTTGATGACTCGGCTCACGGGTTGAGCCTTCGTTCATGGTTCCGCGTTCACCGTTCATCGCTTCCCTCACCCTCCCCGATCCACCCAGGCCTTGCAGCCCCAGCCCATCGCCAGGGCGCGCTCGACGGCGTCGGCAAAGGCCTCCGGCTGAGCCGATCCCACCTGATAGCGCACCAGCACCGTGCCGTGTTGATTGAGAAACTCCACGGCCTGGATCTCTGAAAACCGGGTGAGGGCCCGCTGGACGTCCGAGCGGTGGTATTCGCACATCCGCCCGCCGATCTGGACGATCACTTCCTGCTCGTCCGATGAGGCCGTCCGCGATGTGGCCTCATCACTCTCCGCAGCCCGGACGAGTCCGACGAGCTGGAGCAGCGATAGCATGATTGCGAACCAGCCGACCACGGTGTTCCTGTTCATGAATCCTCCCTTTCTTCCCTGTCCTCTCTCCTGGATGCGCACCCATTCCCGGAGGACCATGTCCTCCGGGAGTCGAAAAAACCCGGGGTGGAAGCTCACGGGAGGGCAAGCCGGCACCCCGGTCGGTCCGGGAAAGGAGGCCATCCGAACCCGGACCAAAGTTCAAAAACTCCTCACGCAGACGCGATGGCTTGACCCAGAACCTCGCCTGGATCGCACCGACCCCTGTGTGCGCCCACAGGGGGGCAGATGACTGTCACAGTGATGACGAAAATTCGGCGGAAACGCCGAGTTTAGAAGTACCCGAGAGGCGGACCGCGGAGATGCAGAAGTCCTATCGGCAGAATTGAGACAGCGAAGAACAGGGGAAGAGGATGAGCGAGCGCGACCGACTGAGCGTATCGGCCGTCCGGCGCCGACAAGAGGCCGGCGCCGACATTGGCCTGGCAAGCCCAGAGACAAAGCGCCGAATGGGCCGACTGATCGCCTTGCTGATGATGGGCGTGCGTGGGAGTCGCCTGGCCGAACGCACAGGCCACGGCCAGGACCATGACCGCCGCATAGACGGCGACCATGACCCCGCCGGTCGTCTGGAGCATCCTCCTATGCGTCATGCCGATCATCATGATGAGCGTCTCACCCGTCCTGCGAAGAACGTCATTCATAGCGGATTCACCCAGGCTTGTCTACCGATGGATGCCCGCGGATGCTACAGTCGCGTGGTTACTCCGGTCATCGGCTACTCGCGATGAATGACCTCCGAGTCGAACGCGCAAGGGCCCTGGCTTCGAACAGCAAGATGCCTCATCCGACCTCTACGCCCTCACGCCGGGCCAGCTCCAACAACGCGCTCCCGTCCTCTCGTTCCCACTGCCGGACACCGGCGGCGATCGGCTCAATGCGGCTGTCGCTCGTGGCCCGAACACGCCACAGCCGCCGCACCAGCTCTCGGTCCGGTCGGGGATCAAACTCAGGCGCGATGACCACCAGATCGATGTCGCTGTCCGGCCCCCCCTGGCCGCGAGCGTGAGACCCGAACAGGACCGCGCGGCTGACATGGATACCTGCTTCCCTCACCTGGTCCAGATAAGCCCGGATGGCGCTCATCACCGTTGCATCAACCATTTGGAATATCTCCCTTGCCTGTTCCATTTGACCCCGCGCTTCATCGAGATTCGGCGGCGTCATGAGATTATCCGGATAGCGCCCCTCGATCTGATACCGATCAAACTCCGACAGGAACGCCCGTTGGTCCGCTCGCAGGTCAAGACCGGACAGTTCAGCCAGACGAAGCAGGGCATTTGTTCGAGGCGCCAAGTCTCTCGTCGCTCGGCACACCAAGGCCTTCAAAGCCTTCTCGATCGCCAAATGCGCGAAGAACAGTCCATAGCGCAGTTTCTGTCGGGCAATCAGATCATTGCCCAGTTCCCAATCCTCGACGGCGCCCCTCCGCCAGTAGTCGATTTGCTTGGCGATATCGATTATGCGTCTGCCGCACAGAATCGAGAATTCACGCGCGACCGGCATTATACTCAGTGCCCGCACAGAGTCCAACCGTCACGCCGTGCCATCGCGCGCCGTCGCTACCACAGCCCCACCGTGATGCCCGTATAGATCGAGCGGCCGTTGCCGGGCAGATAGACCTGCTTTGCGGCATCCGGCGTGCTGTCCGCCGCCACCGTGGCGTTGCCCACGTAGTCGGTGTCGAAGATATTGTCCAACTCCACGTAGGCCTTGACGAATTTGAACCAACTGCTGTTCTTCACCTTGTAGTTGTAGTTCAGATTCAGGTTGAAGAGCAGGTAGGCCGGCGATTGCAGCGTATTGGCGTTGTTCACGAAGAAGCTGTCGACCCAACTTCCCTCTACCCAGGCGCCGAATCCGGAGGCCGCATGGTCGTAGGTGACTTTGGTATTCAACACATTCTTTTCCACCGCCGGCACATCGTGACCGGTCTGGTCGATTTGCGTGAGCACGGGGCCGACTGCAAATTGATCCATGAAGCTGACATACTTGCTCTCCATGTGGGTATAGGCCCCGCTCCACCTGAGCCCCGGCACGGTCTCCGGCAGATAGGTCCATCCTAATTCAATACCGCGGTACTGCGACTCCTTGGCATTGACGGCGAAGGCGCCGGCCCCCGTGGTCGCAGTGACGGGCACAGTTTGCGTGATGATTTCATCCTTGAAGAATCTCCAGAAGCCGACCAACTGCATCTTGAACTGTTTTGAGAACCAGGAATCGGTCCCGACCTCGACGTCCAGATTTTTCGTCGGCTTGAGATCTAAGTTGAGGCCGGGATTGCCGTCGAGGCCCGTTGTGAGATTGCCGAGACCAGGGATCGCATAGCCGGTCGAGGCGCGGGTCCAGTGGCGTATGTCCGCGTTCGGCTTATACTCCAGCACCACTTCCGGCGCAAAATTGTCGAATTTCCGGTTCACGCCGACCCGGTTGGAAAAGGTGCTGACGGTGGCCGTCGTCGTGTAGTTGGTCACCACCCCGGAGATCAGTGAGCTTTCATAGTTGAACCCTACTGCAACGGTCCACTTGGGAACAACTTCCAATTCTTCTCGGAACCGCGCCCCGATATTCCGTTGCGTCAGCCGAGTTTGTTGTTGGAGAGGTCCGAACGTGGCATGGCCGTCGTTCTGATTGCGGTAACTCCCGCCCTCCTGCTCCATGTAGTCGAAGAAGAAACCCAGGGTGCTCTT
>SWDL01000039.1 GCA_005116795.1 Nitrospira sp.
CACGGGGTCAAGACGCCGCACGATCTGCTCTATCGCGAGCGGTTCGATGCCTGGCGGCGGCATCCCGATACCGAGGTCTTGTTGACCAGCGACCAGCCCGATAAGACGTGGCGCTATCATGTCGGCGTCGTCACGGAATTGTTCGAACAGGTCCGGGTGAATCCCGCTCGAACGATCGTCTTGATGTGCGGACCTGAGATCATGATGCGCTTGGGCGTGCCGATCTTGATACAACGCGGGATTCCGGCGACCGCGATCTATGTCTCGCTGGAGCGGCACATGGAATGCGGGATCGGCCTCTGCGGCCATTGCCAATTGGGACCCTACTTTCTGTGCAAGGACGGCCCGGTGATACGGTACGACCGGGTGGCGCCGTGGTTGGGACGGGTGGGAGTGTGACGCGTGAAACGTCGTTCGTCGCTCGTCTCTTGTCCACCTGAGTCGCTCGCGAGATACGCTTCACGCTTGCGCGCCGGAGCGCTTCAGCGCGCAGGCACGAACGACGAGAGACGAAGCCCCGGCGGTGACGCTGCCGCTCGTGCCTACTCTTTGATGGCCTTGGCGCGCTTCTGGAGATAGGCGTTCCGGACCGCCACGTAGAGGTCGAGGGTCGCTTCTTCCACCCCCTGAAACTTCTCCAAGTTGAGCGAGCGGTCGTTCACGATCTCATAGGTGCGGGATCCGAACTGCGCGATCGTCGTCGTGCCTCGATTCTTGTGGGCGATCAGGGAGGGGGCGCCATTGAGCTCGATGGCGGGGAAGACGAAATAGTTGATCGGATCGAGGACGATATCGATCAGAAACCCGGTCACATCCCGCAGGGTAAATGGGGGGAGCAGGGGGAGAATGAAATAAGGGCCCGGCGTCACGCCAT
>SWDL01000040.1 GCA_005116795.1 Nitrospira sp.
TTGCCCGCCTTGGGGCAGTCTGCTACAATCGCGCCACTTCACAGACCGCCATTCCCCCTGCGCGGATACCATGATGAAGCGCATTGCCGTTCTCACCAAACCCAAGCTCCCGGAAGTCAAAGCCACGCTCCAATCGCTGGTGTCATGGATCCGCTCCCACGACCGGGAAGTACTGTTGTACAGCAAGACCGCCTCCCTCATCGGCGAGCCGGCCACCTATGACAAGAAGCAGATTGCCGAGTTCGCGGACCTGTTGCTCGTCCTGGGAGGCGATGGAACGATGCTGAACGCCGCCAGGCTGGTCGAGGAGCGCCAAGTCCCCATCCTGGGAGTCAATATGGGGGGACTGGGCTTTCTCACGGAAGTCGGCGCGGGGGACCTCTACCCCGCCCTCGAGCGAGTGATCGCCCAGGACTACCGGATTGAAGAGCGCTTGATGTTGCGAGGCCAACTCCATCGACATGGCGAGCACGTCGCTCAGTCGACGGTGCTGAACGATATTATCGTCAGCAAGGGCGCGCTCTCCCGCATGATCGAAGTCCAGGCCACGGTCGATGGCCACGTCGTCACCAAGCTGAGGGGAGACGGACTCATCGTGTCGACGCCCACTGGCTCGACGGCCTATTCCATGTCTGCCGGAGGCCCCATCCTCCATCCGTCCGTGAATGCCTTGATTCTCACTCCGATTTGCCCGCACACGCTCACCCATCGCCCGCTTCTGATCCCGAGCAATGCGGCCCTTGAATTGATGCTGATGAGTCAGGACGAAGGCGCGATGGTCACCTTCGACGGACAGGTTGGGGTCGCCATGTCCCCCGGCGATACGGTGACGATCACTGCCTCACCCCATAAAACCAGGTTGGTCAGATTCCCGGAGCGGACGTACTACGATACCCTGCGAATGAAATTGAAATGGGGCGATGGGTGATGCAGAGGTTACCGGCGCGGCAATGAACCCGACGCGGCACGTTTCTCGTCTATGAGACTCAACATATCCTGGTTCGTCAGGAATTTAAACTCGCCGATGCACTCGGGCGACGGTCCGTGTTCCTGCTCGCCTGATTCCAGGGCCCGAAGTTCGATCGCGCTGACGGTCGTGACTCCCCGTTCGCGGAACATGGCGCGCAGCCGCTCAACAGACCGCTGAATCTGGGCACGGTCGGGGACCGGCTTGGACCTGAGATACCGCTGCACCACCTCCGCGCACCAATCCCCGTCCCGTTTGGCGATCCCGACGAGCCCCTCACTTGCCTTTCTGGCCCAGCCCGTCAGAAAGACGCCGTCCAGAACCTTGCCGCTGGCTTCATCATAGGCCTGAAACAGCGCATCGTCAGGATCATTCCCCGATGGGGTGGGGTTGGTGACGAAGGTTCCATTCTTATAGGGTAGCCCAACCGCATCGTCGGCCTTGTCCCCAACCGCAAAAACAACGCTGTCACAAGGAAACTCTTCGTACTGTTTCAGACCGACGGCCGCCGTATCCTGCCCCTTCAGCTCAAGTTTGGTCTCTTCCAATTCTAAAGCCCGCACCCGGTTATCGGCGTCTGTGAGAACTCGCTTCGGTGACGAGAGAAACCGGAAACCGACTTTCGTGTGGCTCGTCTTCGGCTCACACTTCGAAAACTCTTCCGCCATCTCTTTCTGCAGCTCAGCGGGATTCTGCCCGACGGCTTCGAGCCGGGGACCGATCCGCTCGATCTCCTTCGCCAGATCGGCTTGGTCGATATTGGCACAGATCGCCCGGATCTCCTTCGGATTGTATTTCCGCTCGGCGAGTCCGCGACGTGCAATCGCTGTGACTTGCTCGACTCTCTTATATCGGGTCAGCCAATGGGCGATATCCACCATGACGTCACCGACGCCGATGACCGCCACCCGCTTCCCCATGTCAAAGGGCTTCTCTCCGTATCCGGGAAGACGGTTGAAGTGAAACACGACGTCCTTGGCATGGTACACGCCCTTCGCCGCCTCGCCTTCGACCCCGATCGTCTTCGTTCCTTGAGCGCCGGTCGCGAACACGATCGCGCTCAGGCCGAGACTCCTGAGCTCATCCAGCGTCACATCCTTGTTCCGTCCGACGGAGACGTTCCCAAAGTAGTGGACATGGGAATTCCCCAGGAGTTCCCAGTAGGTCTTCTTCAGCCCACCGCGGAGCTTCAGCTTGCTCGGGAAAATCCCATACTCCACCAAGCCGCCGAATTTGATGTCCCTGTTGAGAATGATGACCTCATGGCCGGCCTTTGTCAGCATGTTGGCGACCGCCATTCCGGCAGGTCCGGCGCCGGCCACAAGGATCAGATGACGGGTGCCGTCAGTCACTGGAACCCCTTCCCATTCAGAGGCGCTTGGGCCCCACTGCCGGGCCAAAAATTCCGCAGACCTTATCATACGGTCGTCCGGGAAGTCAAAATTATCGCTGACTTAAGCGATCCGCAGCTATTGCCAGAGGCTCTGTTATCCACCCGCGCTCCCGACGGGACCACCCGGTTTCGTCATTCGCCAAGGGTCCAGAAGGAGATCGAGTGTCTTGAGCGGAAGGACCTGCTTGCTCACGGCGACTTCCCGGACCGTCCGCCCGGTCTTATAGGCCTCTTTCGAAATGGCCGCGGCCGCATCGTAGCCGATCTCAGGCGCCAGGGCCGTGCACATGGCCAGACTCTGTTCAATGAAATCTTTGCACCGCTGCTCATCGGCCCGGAGTCCTTCGATACATCGGACCGAGAAGTTCTCCGCTGCCCGGGCGAGCAGCTCTACGGACTGGAGCAGATTGTGGGCCATCACCGGCAACATGACGATGAGCTCGAAGTTGCCCGCCTGCCCGCCCACGGTGATTGTGACATCGTTGCCGATCACCTGCGCGGCGACCATCGTGACGGACTCGGCAATGACCGGATTCACCTTGCCCGGCATGATGGAGGAGCCGGGTTGCGTCTCGGGCAAGATCAACTCTCCCAAGCCGCACCTTGGGCCGGATCCCAGCCATCGCACATCGTTCGCAATCTTCATCAAGCTGACCGCCACGACACGCAAGGCTCCGCTCGCTTCCACCAAGGCGTCCTGGGCTGATTGGGCTTCGAAGTGATTCCTCGCCTCCTCCAGCTTCACCCCGACCTGTTTGGAGACGAGCGCCATCACACGCGAGGAAAAGCGCGGATGGGTGTTCAAGCCCGTGCCGACCGCAGTGCCTCCCAACGCCACCTCGCTCAGCGCCCGTTGGGCCCCCGTGATGCGCTGCATGCCAAGCTCAATCTGGCGGGCATACCCTCCGAATTCCTGTCCGAGCCGAACCGGTGTCGCGTCCTGCAGATGAGTTCGCCCGATCTTGACGACCTTGTCAAATTCCTTCCCCTTGCCCGCCAGCGCCCGATGGAGCCGGCCGAGCGCCGGAAGAAGTTGACGCTGCATCA
>SWDL01000041.1 GCA_005116795.1 Nitrospira sp.
GGGGGACCCCATCCTCGGGGCAATAGGATCTTTTCTCTCCCCCGGTTAGGTTGTACCTAGGACATCGTGACGCAGCCAATCGGCTTGGACAAGCATGACGTCGAGGATCTTTGACAGGTTTCATGGCCTGAAGATGGATGGGAGGGCCCTATGAACACGACTTCCTACATCGGAGACACGAACAACCAGAGATCGATGGCCTACGGCATCAGTGGAGCCTTTGTACTCTGCCTTACCATGACCATTCCTGTTGGGAAGACCACGGAGCTGACCCGCTACGCCGATCGGAACGGGAGTGTCTATGCGCTCAATGCTCCCGATGAGCGCATGACGATCGAAACGAGGGAGGGCAAAGCGGCTCGCCGACGGACGCTGATGGCCGACCGCCGGCTCGCGCGCACGATCCAAACCGCCGCGCAGCAGCACCAACTATCCCCCGCCTTGCTCTGGGCGGTGATCAAAGCCGAATCGAATTTTGATCCGGCCGCGATTTCTCGTCGAGGGGCGGCGGGCCTGATGCAACTGATGCCGAGCACGGCCGCCTTCGTCAAGGTCAATGATCCGTTCAATCCCGCAGACAACATTCGGGGCGGGGCGCAATATCTTCGATATCTCCTCAATCGATTCAATGACAACCTGCCATTGGCCCTCGCGGCCTATAATGCCGGCGAAGCCCACGTGCGGCGGAGCCAGGACCAGATCCCGCCGTTTCCTCAGACCCAGCACTATGTCGAGAAAGTCCTCGCCCTGTACGATGCCTTTCAGTCAGGCATGGCGCCCTCTTTGACGTAAGACAGGATCAGAAGGGTGAGATTAGGGGAAGAGCTGAAGATGTCTCGCGTATCAGACAGGGCATCGAGTCACGGTGTCAGGCGCGAAGGCGGGGAGACAGACGACGAAGGACTCAGCGCCTACCTGAGTCAAAGCAAATGCGAGGAACGCGGTCCCTCGCGACGCGTGTCGGACCGTGAGGGGGACGCAAAGCAGAGGGAGCGCGAGAGGGGAGCGGACGTGAGGGGCCATCCATCCATCTGACTGACTGCAGACTGCAAAATTACTGAAAGAGCGGGGGTTGCGGGCCCGGTCGTAGGCCCGCGAGATCCGGGTCTTCACCCTCCGGAACATCGACCCGATTGCTCTTCTCGACCTTTCGCTGTTCGCGACGGGCATCCTTCTCCTGGCGCTTCATATTTTTGGCCTTCTCACGATCGCGTTTCGCAATCGTGGTTTTTCCTGGTCGTCCGATGGCGTCCTCCTTGGGGGAGACGAAAACTGATCGTCTCTTGCTCCCGTCCTATTCAGTGGCTCCACGACGGCGCGACCGGCGCGGTTCGCTGCGCGGGGGCGTGCCTTTTCCTGGTCCGGTCTGTTCGTTGGTTTGGGACCGGACTCCATGGCCGAGCCCGCGACTCGAGGCCAGGACCACCTGTCGCCGAATCTCGTCGATCGAGGCGGCTTCCGTGGCCGGGTCCGTGAGTCCCAACTGCTGCCATTGAATCTTCGGCGCACGGATATGCGGCTTTGGCTTGTGGTTCTTATTGTTGGCCCGCCACTTCATCGTGATTTTCATGGTCTGTCTCCTCTCCCGCCCGTGATGTCGTATTCAGTATCGAGAATCGGCATCGGTGCGGCTCGTGTTCATGAATAATGCGTGGGACCGTGCCAAATCAAATACGGAGGTCTCTTGATATGGTCGGCGGTGTCCGGATACAGGCGCGTGGCTGAACGGTAGGCGCCTTCCTGCGCGTCAAGGCAGGTCGGACCTTCGACCGGATGCGAGACTGCTCGCAGATCAAGATGATCGGCGAGATCAGGTTTTGCGACAAACAATTCACAGGTAAAGTTTCCCTCGCGGGAGGACTGCGTACTGATCAGCAGCCTCGTCCCGTCAGAAAATGTCACCATTGGGTCTACGTTCATTCTTCCCATTGATACTCCTTTGTGCCGTCTGGGGACCCCTGCCTCAGGAAATTGCCTGAGGGCCCCATGTCCTCCGACCTTCCCGCCTTTACGCGGAGGCACATGGCTGGCCGGGTCCCAGTGGGCCGATGCCAGGAAGGGGCGGAGTGTATGTATTCATACTGTAAGAGCGGCGAGAACTTGAGAACCGGTCGCGCGGCTGAAAGTCTCAGGGAAGCAGAATGCGCGAATGGTAGGACGGTCGCCAGATCTCGTACAGTGTGTCAGAATAACACGGGAGACCCGAAGAGTCAAAGTCCGAGTTCCTGGCTGAGTTTCCAGCTCAAGGGAGATGTCGGCCACGCGGCAAGAGCGCGATTTGAAAAGAAATAGTTGACGCGAGACTCTTCATCCTGTAAAGTGCGCTTACGTCACTGTTGTGTTGGTCCGCCGATCGTGACGTGAGATGTATGTGCGGACCTCGCGATCGCATCGCGACCAGGTCCAGTTTGGAGCGGACTTCCCCCTGGTTCTGCCTCCCCTCGGTTCTCTGATCCCGTATAAATGCGATCATAACGAAAGGATAGTATTGTGCAGACTGCTATGTCTACGTTTGATGCCCTTGGTTTATCCGAATCCCTCTTGCGGGATCTGACCAAGGCTGGTTTTACTCACCCGACGTCGATTCAGGCTCAGGCCATCCCATATGCGATGGCTGGTCGGGATGTGCTCGGATGCGCCCAGACCGGGACCGGCAAGACCGCGGCCTTTGCGATCCCTATGATCGAACGGTTGGCTGCCATGCCGAAAGGACAGCCGCACGGCCTGATCCTGGTTCCAACCCGCGAGTTGGCGCTCCAGGTTCAGGAAGTGATCGATAAACTGGGCCGGACCTCGCGCATCGCTGCCACATCGATCGTCGGTGGCGCCGACATGCAGGCGCAGGTTCGAGGTCTCAGGCAGCGGCCCGATATCATCGTGGCCACGCCTGGACGGCTGCTGGACCACATGTGGAACGGCACGGTGAACTTGGCGCTGATGAAGATTCTGGTGCTGGACGAGGCCGACCGCATGCTGGATATGGGCTTTGCCACGCAAATCAACCAGATCCTTGATGCCCTGCCGGAGGAGCGGCAAACGCTGCTGTTCTCCGCCACGATGCCGAGCGACCTGACCCAGTTGGCGCGAGCCAGTGTGAAGAATCCCGCTCAGGTGATGGTGGCTCGTCCGGCGACGACGTCGAAAGGCGTCACGCAGGCGGTGCACCATATCAGTCATGATCGCAAGACCGATCTCTTGCTCTCCCTCCTAGGCCAGGACAAGGAGTCGGTCCTGGTCTTTACCCGAACCAAGCATCGGGCGGATCGCCTCGGCCGTGTCTTAGCTCAGGCGGGGCATCATGTGGCCGTGATTCACGGCAACCGGACGCTCCCGCAGCGACGCAAGGCCCTAGAGGGGTTTCGAAACGGCCAGTTCCGAATCCTTGTCGCCACGGATATTGCGGCACGTGGGATCGACGTGGCCAACATCGGCCATGTGGTCAACTATGATCTGCCCAACTGCCCGGAGGACTACGTGCACCGGATCGGGCGGACGGCGCGCATGAACGCCACGGGGCGGGCGACCAGTTTTGTCACGGCCGAAGACCACGGTGATCTACGCGCAATCGAAAAACTGCTGGGGCAGTCTGTGCCTCTTGCGGTGGGCAGCGAAGGTCCGGCCTATCCCGCACGTGGGGTGCAACGGCCGGCTCAGGATCGACGGTATGGGTCTCGTGGAGGAAGACCGGAT
>SWDL01000042.1 GCA_005116795.1 Nitrospira sp.
GGAGGTGAACTCCGCCGTCACTTCGTACCGATGTCCGCCGATGACTTCCAGCTTGCCGAGTTTGACCGAGAGGTAGGCAAGGCTGATCAAGCCGATCAATACGAACATCCCGACGACGAGTTCGAGTTTAGCTTTTTCTGCGTCCATGCGTCATCTCCTCGATCCTTAACCCGCCCGTTGCGCGGCGGCCCCCACCCCAATAAACTCCCGCACCTCCGGATCAGTGGTATTGATGAACTCCGCCGCCGGCGCCATCGCGGCAATGCGACCGGATTTCAGCATCGCCACCCAGTCGGAGATTAAGAAGACCTCCGGAATTTCGTGACTGACCATGACGGCGGTAAACCCGAATCGCCGTTGCGTGCTGGAGATCAGCGCATGAATCGTATGGGCCATGAGCGGGTCCAAGCCGGTCGTCGGCTCATCAAACAACACGATTTCCGGTTCCATCACCAGCGCGCGGGCCAGCCCCGCTCGCTTTTTCATGCCGCCGCTGAGCTCGGACGGATACTTGTGCCCCATGCCGGCCAGGCCGACTTGCTCCAGTCGCTCTCCCACCCGACGGGCGACTTCCTTTTCAGGCAGGTGCAATTTTTCACGAAGCGGAAACGCGACGTTGTCGGTGACGGTCAGGGAGTCAAACAGGGCCGCCCCTTGAAACAACATGGAGAACCGCTTCCGCGCGGTATTGAGAGCTTCGCCCCGCAAGCGGGAGATTTCCTCGTTTCCCACCCACACTTCGCCCCGGTCCGGCTTCATCAGCCCGATCATGTGTTTCAGCAGGACGCTCTTTCCTTCTCCGCTGGGGCCGATAATCGTCGTCAGCTTCCCTGCGGGGATGGATAGCGTCACCCCCCGCAAGACCTTCTGGCCCCCGAGCGTTTTCTCCACCCCGACGAGTTTAATCATGGCGGCAATCTATGGTTTTTCTGGTTTGTCTGGAAGCGCTGGTGTCTGGTTCATCTCGTTGGAGCCATCACCCCGATCAACCAGACACACTAGATATCCCCTTGCCTTACAACAATACCGACGTCAGGAAATAATCCCAGACCAGCACCAGGACCGAGGCCAGCACCACCGCCTCCGTCGTGGCCGCGCCCAGGCCCTCCGCGCTCATGCGCGTGAAGTAGCCTTTATAGCAACAGACCCAGGTCACGATCAGCCCGAAACTGATGGACTTGAGAATCCCTCCATACACGTCCTTCCATTCGACCGCCGCCTCAATCGAACTCCAATAGGAGCCGGGATTGCCTCCCAAGAGATCCACGCCGACCAGGTAGCCCCCGACAATCCCCACCACGTCGAACATCGCCACCAGCAAGGGAACGCTGATCAGTCCCGCCACTATTTTCGGGGCAATGAGGTACTGGAGCGGATTGATCGCCATGGTCTCCATCGCGTCGATCTGCTCCGTGATCCGCATGATGCCGATTTCCGCCGTCATCGCGGAGCCGGCGCGGGCCGTCACCATGAGGGCGGCCAGGACCGGACCCAACTCACGGATGATGCTCAACGCCACGGCTGAGCCCAGCGCGCCCTCTGACCCATACTTCCGCAGCGTGTAATAGCCCTGCAGGCCCAGGACCATCCCGGTGAAGGCCGCCGTGAGGACGACCACGAAGGTGGATTTGAATCCGACGAAGTGGACTTGCTTGAACACCTGGAAGAGCCGGAACGGGGGGCGGAACAACCATCCGATCGTCGCAAGGAGAAACAGGACCATCCGCCCCATTTCTCCGAGGAGAAACAGCGTCACGGCGCCGATCCGTTGCAGCGAACGGGTCAGCACGAATGGATCCATGCCGGGTTGAGCGCGGGGCCGGTCTTCTCACTCGTATCGATCAAGGACACCTCCGTACACCTCCGTCAGCACCATCGTCGCAGCCGACACGTCCCGGCGAAATTTCATCAGCCCGATGAGCCGCAAGGGACGACGCACACACAAGGCCACCCCGGTCATCCATCCGCACGGCCCGAGGCACCGATTGAAATCGAGCGGGAGATCCTCGTCAAGGACATCAGAGGCGACTCGGACGACTCCCATGGGGATCCGCCGCCGCGCGGCGGCGCCGGCAATGGCTGCGCTTTCCATATCCAATCCGACCGCTCCCGTCTTCGTTGCAATATGACGCTTCTCCTCCCTCGTCACCGCCACGCGCGGTCCGGAGACGACGCGTCCGGCGTGGACGTGATGCGTCCGTTGTCCGGCCACCTGGGCCGCCAGGGCCCCGAGCGCCGTCTCACAGGGCAGACCGGCGCCTGTCGAAACCGGGCCTTGGTTTTCGGTGTGGTCGCCGGAGAGCGGCGCCACCTCAGTGGCCACCACCACATCACCGACAGCCCCTTGTGTCAGCAAACAGGTATAGCCTGCCGACAGCACCACATCCACGGGACAGGCATCCAAGAACGAAGCGGCGGCACGGGCCGCTTGCAACGGTCCGACTCCCGTTCTCACCACAAAGACCTGATGGGCGCCCCGTCGGCCATCAAGACAGGGGACGCCGCCGATCAAACCGGCGCGACCATCGCTGAGGATAGAAGCCACGGCCTGGCACTCCCAACGGGTTGCGGCGACCACGGCAATCCGAGGCACGACACCTCCCCGTTCATCTGGACACTACGGAACCGTGTAGGGGAACGGATGGCTGTGGCAACAGGACTGCGAGCACCCTAGATGAGCGTGAGACCGCTCCCTGTGATCGCTCAGGCCTTCCCAGCGTCTCGCGCCTCCAGCGCGGACCGGAGCCAGCGTGTCTCACGCGCGACCGCGCGGAGTTCGTCCGCCCGCGTCTGCCCTCGGGTCTTGAGGCTCCGGTACATGGCCAGCGCCCACAGGGGAAAATACTGGCAATACCAGTGATACCGCAGATAAAACACGCGGGGGAACCCCGTCCCCGTGTGAAACCGCTCCTCCCAGGATCCATCAGGCCGCTGCTGCTTGAGCAGATAGTTCACTCCCCGCACGACGCTGATCGAATCCGTGACGCCCGCCGACAACAGGGCCAGGAGGGCCCAGGCGGTTTGGGACGGGGTGCTTTCTCCGACTCCGGCCGTGGCCTGATCCGCGTAGGAACGGCAGGACTCCCCCCAGCCGCCGTCGGCGTTCTGCTTGGCCTCCAGCCACACCACCGCCCGACGAATGGAGGG
>SWDL01000043.1 GCA_005116795.1 Nitrospira sp.
GATTTGAGTGCCAGGTCTTGCAATACGATACTCGATACCATCGGCTGCCTGAAAGTTTAAGTTCCTCCGAATCAGAGACCGTGCACAGAACAGCTCGCTGGTGGCTGAGAGTTCCTGAATACACGCGCAGGGAAGACAGCAAGACTTTGCAGAACAGGGGAGCGATCTCTCGTGAAACCGTCACGCTCCGAAGAGGTCCATTTGAATCTGGGGAGGCTCGGGAGGCATGGGATGTGAGGAAGCGAGGGGAGTCGGGCCGGCTTCTGGAGGAGCGGTCATACGGTCCAGGTATTCCTTGAGTTTCTTGAAATCCTGCCGGAGGGTTTCCAATAAGTTGCCTTGGTGAAGGGCTGCCGCGGGGTGGAGGAGTGGAAACACGACGAACTTCTCCTGCCGAAACGCCTGGGCGCGAACCTTCGTAATGCCCACCTTCTTTTCGAGAATCGTCTGCGTGGCCCAATTGCCTAACGTACAAACCAGCTTGGGTTGAATCATCTCGATCTGCTGCATCAGAAAGGGCTTGCAGGTCTCGACTTCGTCTTGCTCCGGATCACGATTATTGGGTGGCCGGCATTTGATGACGTTCGCGATATAGACTTCCGCCCGCGAGAGCCCCGCCGACTGCAAGAGATCGGTGAGTAATTTCCCCGCGGCTCCGACGAAGGGTTCGCCCTGCTTATCTTCGTGAAAGCCTGGCGCTTCTCCCACGAACATGATGGAGGCGTTCGGATTTCCCACTCCGAACACGACCTGGCTGCGCCCGAGCTTGGCCAGCTTACAGCGTTGGCAATTCTTCAGGGAGTCTGCGAGCGTCTGGAGGGTCGTCATGGAGCGATCCGATGGTCGGTCGGGTAACTTGGCCACGCATTTTAGTGAGCACCCGGGGCCTTGTCAACGCGACTTGAATGGACCTCTTCGACGGCTTCAGCGCATCGGCGGCCGCTGAGGACGGCGCTTTCCACTGAGGCCGGCAAGCCGGTGTCCGTCCAAGCCCCGGCCACGAAGAGATTGGCCACCGGACTCTGCGGGGTGGCCCGCAGTCGTCGTGTACCGGGTCGCAGGGCCGGGGTGGCGCGTTCAGATCTGAAGACACGATGCTGCTGGATGTGATCCGGCTGACATGAGGGCACGAGCCCCTGAAGGTCTTTGACGGCCGCCTCTCGCAGGTCCGCGTCGGACCGTTTCAGGAGGGCCGACTGCCCTGCGGCGATGAGCCAGATCTCCATTGTGGGCCATTGTGTTTTGCCTCCGCCGATTCCAACGGCCCAATCATAGCTGCCTGTGGCCAGAAGTCTGAGCCACGGCTTGGTTCCCTTGCCTCGGGATTCGAGCCGGAGGGTCACGCGTGGCGACCAGTCCCACTCTGTCAGAGACTGGAAAGAGGCGTATTTCGCCAACCATCGGTCGGGCAACAGGGCAGCCAGAGCGTCGGGTCCCAAGGCTGCGAGGTACCAATCGGCCGAGAGTGGTTCTCCGCCCTGCAGCGTGACGCCCATCACCTGGTCCTTCTGCGTGAGCAGGCGCGTCGCCGGCTTCCCCAGTCGGATGTCGGCGCCCGACCGGCGGAGGTGCGCTTCTGCCGGATGGAGGAGTGTCTCCGCCATGCCACCGGTCAGGAGCCCGATGGCGTTGTTGCGGCGTGAGCCGAACAGCAAGGCCCGCAGGCTCCCGGCACCGAGAGCGGCAGAGACCTTGGAGGGGTCGTCTCCTAAGAGAAACCGGCTGAGCGGCGTCCAGACCTGACGGACGGCGGATTCGGACTGCGACGTGAGGTCAAACAACTCGGTGACGGGGCGTTCGTCGAGGTCTGTGGGCAGGCTCAGGTCTTGTTCCCAGAAGCGTTCAAGGACATTCATGAGACGCATTCGGTCTCGCATCGAGATGCCCGAAAAACCGGCAATGGTGGCCGGCCCTCGAACCGAGGCAGGGCCCCAGAGGCGGGGCAGGGCGACGACGCGACCGGCCGGCAAGGCAAACGTATGATGGAGGCTGTGGGGAAAATGAACGCGCTGCTGTGAGCCAAGAAGCGTGAACAGCGTTCTGGTTTCCTGATGACCGCCCCAGAGGATGGGTGGGACGGCGTCGACGGGCGGGCCCCCGTCGAAGGCCGGTGCGCAGAGCCTCCCCCCCAGATGCTCCCGTCCTTCGACGAGACAGACGCGGTAGCCTTTGTCG
>SWDL01000044.1 GCA_005116795.1 Nitrospira sp.
TGCGCCGGTGCATGAACGTCGGCAAAGGACCCTGACGGAGGCGGAACGAGCGCTTTGGGGGATCGACCTGCTCAACGTGCCGAAATCCGACATCCCGGCCGTCACACACGTCGACTATTCGGCGCGAATTCAGACCGTGCATCGCGAGACCAACCCCCGCTACTACAAGCTTATCGAGGCCTTCGAACGCAAGACTGGGAGCGCGGTGCTCGTGAATACGTCCTTCAACGTCCGCGGGGAACCGATCGTCTGTACGCCGGCGGACGCCTATCGCTGCTTCATGCGGACGGAAATGGACCTGCTGGTGCTGGAGAATTGCCTGCTGGTGAAGGCGGAGCAACCGCCGCCGACGCAGGACCTCGACTGGCGGAAGGAATTCGAATTGGATTAGGCGGATGAGCGAAGACCTGGACAGAAAACCATTGCGCGACTTCGGCCTGCTGGTCGGATCGGTCTTGGCGGCGATCGCCTTCTGGCCGATGGTCATGCGCGGGGAATCGCTGAGGATGTGGCCGTTGGCCACGGGGGCGCTGCTCCTGATCCTGGCCTTGACCCGTCCGAGGCTGTTGCGGCCCCTGTATCGGATCTGGATGCGAATCGGCGAGTGGCTGGGCTGGCTCAATACCCGGATCATCCTGGCCATCGGGTTTTTCGGACTCGTGACCCCGATCGGGCTCGTGATGCGTCTGGTTGGGAAAGACCCCATGCGCCGGCGGATCGGTGAGCCGGAGACGTCCTATCGTCTGCATCGGACGCCGCGATCCGGGGCGCATATGTTTCATCAATATTGACCAGACGGTTGATGCCGGGAACCGAGAGGGCCGTTGACGGGAAGGGACGCGATGAAGGAATTCGCCGCAGAGCTCTGGGGGTTTTTGAGGGAGCGAAAGAAGTTTTGGCTCCTGCCCATGGTGCTCTTTCTGCTTGGCCTTGGCGCGCTGGTCGTCATGACGGAAGGGTCCGCGATCGCGCCCTTTATTTACACGCTGTTTTAACGAGGCGACTGCCTGCGGGCGGACCTCGCTGGGCGTTGGGCACACGATGGACGGGATTGAGATCGAACCGGTTGCCGAAGACGTGACGGCGGATGTCGCCCTGGCCGCCTCGTCCCGCCCGCTCATTCGCCGGGCCGGGGCGGGCGATCTCGCCGCGGCCGGCGAGCTATTTAAGGTCCGTACCCGGACCGACGAAGCCACAGCGGGCGCCTCGCCCGACTTCACGAGTCCCGGACGGATGGGATGGCTTGCCCTGGAAGCCACGCGCACAATCGGGATGACCAGTGTGTGGGAACGCCGCCTTCGAGTGTCCGGTCAAGAACATCGTGTCGCCTACTGGACCGGTCTCTTCATCGATCCGGCCCATCGAAGCTCCTTTCTCTATCCTCAACTAGTCTTGGCGATGTTCGCGGGTCTTCGACAGGAAGGCCTGGGGTATCTCTATGCGTCGGTCCGCAGGCAGCCGATCGCCGAGGCGCATGTGAAGATCGGGTTCAAAAAACTCGGGGACTTGCCCGTGCTTGCCAAGCCGCTGCGGCCGGCCTTGCTGGTGGCCAAGCATACGGGATTGGTGCGAGCCGCGGGGCGGCCATGGCTCCGGGCGCTCTGCGGCCTGCCGGATGGGGTCGTGGGGATGGGCGTTCGGCTTGCAACCTCGCGCGCGAATCGGCGGGCAACCGAGTTCCCCTGGTCCG
>SWDL01000045.1 GCA_005116795.1 Nitrospira sp.
ACGGTTGTTCAAGTCGCCGCCGGTCTGATTTGTCACAGTGGCCGGTACCTCATTGCGAAGCGGAAACCGGGAGCCCATCTCGGGGGACTCTGGGAGTTTCCGGGCGGGAAGCGAGAAGGCGGGGAGTCCATGGAGGAGTGCCTGCAGCGCGAACTTCGAGAGGAGCTCGGCATCGAGGTGGCCGGGCCGAAACTGTTTCGAGTCATCCGCCATGAGTATCCTGAGAAGACGGTTGAACTTCATTTTTTCCTGTGTGACGTATTTTCTGGGACGCCTGAGCCGCATGGGTGTGAGGCGCTGGTCTGGGTCGGTCCGCAAGAGATCGGATCCTATGAATTTCCCCCCGCTGATCGTCCGGTGGTCGACGCGTTGATGCGCGGAGACTCTGGCGTATAGCGTATGGCCTATGGTATGAAGGGACCGGAAGGGATTCCGAGCCATAGGCTCTCTGCCATAAGCCATCAGCTCTTGGTGTAGGTATGAAAGTCGTACTCGACATAGAAACCGTGATGATGCCGAAGGATGAATGGGCCAAGATGGCAGGAGTTTCGCTCGTCTTACCTCAAGATTTACTTGAAGTGGCTGAGGGCAGCCAGCAGGACAAGGACTACGACAAGTCGGCCTTTGACGGCACCTACAGTCGGATCATCTGCATCGGTCTGGTCCTCTTGACGGATAGTCTCGATCCTCAAGGGGCCATTGCCTGGTATGGTTCCAATGAGCGGGAACTCCTCCGCCTCTTCTGGGAAAAGATCGGGCACGTCCGTCCCTCCCTCTACATCACCCACAATGGACTCGGTTTCGACCTGCCCTTCATCAAGAAGCGCTCCATCATCCACCAGGTGAAGCCGACGGTGGAAATCAGCCTGGCCAAGTTCCGGACCGAGCCGATCTATGACACCCTGGCCGTCTGGAGTAACTGGGAATCGCGCGGCTGGGTGAAGCTGAATGTGCTCGCCCGCGCCTTGAACGTCGAAACCAAGTCCGGCAGCGGGAAGCAGGTGGGGGAGATGTGGGACAAAGGACAGGGAAAAGAGATCGCCGAATACTGTCTCCAAGATACCTACGTCACCTATGCCTGCTATTCTCGAATGGTCTATCGCCAGCCACTCTCCCGCGAAGTCGTGCTTTTCCACCGCGAGTTGATCGAAGTGGCTTAACAGGCCAGGGGGCGCCGGAAGGTTAGGGGGCCGGAGGCTTATTCTTCGGGGCCTGCTTCAGTTTCTTCAGCTCCGCGTTTTGCTCATCCACCTGCTTTTGCAGCGCTTTGAGTTCATCGCGCAGGCTCTTGAGTTCCGCGTCTCCGGGTCCGGCGGACTGCTGACTCGGAACGGACGGTACCGGCGGTTGAGCGACCGGCGCTTGCCGCTGGGGCGCCGGGGACAGCTCGACCGATGAAGGCTTCGAAGCGGCGGCAGGCTCCGATCCCGTAGGCGGCAGCTTGGCCAACAATTCATAATCGATGACCAGCGTGGGGAACTCGGTCTCTTCCACCCGGAAGGCGTCCGGCCGTAGCGCCTCCTTGGGAAGGAACACGAGTTCGCGCCCGGTCAATCCGGTCTGAT
>SWDL01000046.1 GCA_005116795.1 Nitrospira sp.
AACCGATTAGCGCCGTCCTATGGCGTGGGCATCGAGTTGGACGCCCACAAGGTGGCCGAGGCGAGGCGCCGGTTTCCGCACCTGCATTTCGTACAGGGGGATGCGCAGTCCCAGGCCCTGACCGGCACGTTCGACTACATCGTCCTCTCCGATGTCGTCGGTGAGCTTGAAGACATCCAAGAGGCCTTTGCGTCGCTCAGGCGCCTGACCAAATCGGATACTCGTCTCATCGTCACGTACTACAACGCGCTCTGGGAGCCGGTCTTGACCCTGGCGGAGTGGTTGGGGTTGAAGACGAAAGGGCGCGTTCAGAACTGGTTACCGGTTCAGGACATTGAAGGATTTCTCTCCCTTGCGGGGTTTGCGACGATCCGGAAGGGCTCGCGCGTGCTCCTGCCGCTGTGGGTGCCCGGACTGACCTGGCTCTGCAATAACGTATTGGCGACCTTGCCCGGGTTCCGCTCGCTTTGCCTGACCCAATACGTGATTGCCCGGAGCGGACGCGAGCGGGCCTCCAAGCGGCCCTATCGGTGCTCCGTCGTGGTCCCCTGCCGCAACGAGGCGGGGAATATTGCGGACATCGTGCGAAGAACTCCCACGCTCGGAGCCGGGACCGAGCTGATTTTTGTCGACGGCAGTTCGACCGATGGCACGGTCGACCGGATCCAGGAGGTGATGAAGGACTATCGCGGGCCGCATACGATTCTATTGATTCATCAGGGCCGGGGGCGCGGGAAGGGCGACGCCGTTCGAAAGGGATTCGAGGCCGCGACCGGCGAGGTCCTGATGATCCTCGACGCCGACATCACCGTAGCTCCGGAGGCGCTGCCGAAGTTCTATGACGCCATGGCGGACGGGCACGGTGAGTTCATCAACGGCAGCCGCCTGGTCTATCCCATGGAACAACAGGCGATGCGGTTTCTGAATCTGCTCGGCAACCGGTGCTTCAGCGCCTTGTTCACCTGGCTCCTGGAGCAGCGGCTGCGGGACACCCTCTGTGGGACCAAGGTCCTGTTCAAGCGAGACTACGAGAAGATCAAAGCCGGCCGCGCCTATTTCGGTGAGTTTGACCCGTTCGGAGACTTCGATCTCCTGTTCGGCGCGGCCAAATTGAATCTCAAGATCGTGGAAGTGCCGATTCGGTACCGGGAGCGGACCTATGGCGTCACGAAGATTCAACGGTTCCGCCACGGGCTGCTGCTCTTCCACATGTGCGCGGTCGCCTATCGGCGACTCAGGATGTGCTGATGCGTGAAGCGTGAAGCGTGAAACGTCGCTCGTGAAGCGCAGGGTCGTAAGCAAAGGCGGAGTTCATGACTAGTCGGAGCGATCTTTGAATTTCATTTGCCAGCATAAATGGGAATTGGGGCTTGTCGTAGGCCTGGCGCTCGTGGTGGCGACGGCGGCGGTCGTGGCCGGCCGGCTTGACTCCGTCACGGGGACCAGACCGGTGGTGGTGTATGACCAGCGCTACGAGCGGATGGCGGCGCGCAGCACCGAGACGGTGCGCCTTGAGGGCGACTGGCGGAGCGGCCCCGGAGGCCTGGAACTCCTGCCCGGCCGGTCCGGCTCCATCGCGGTGCCGGTCGTGACGGATCGGGAAGGGCGGCTGAGCCTCTTTCTGTATGCGCGCCAGGCGCCGGGATTTCATCATGTCGTCGCGGTCTCTGCGGATGGACGCGCGTATCGGGAGATTTTGCGGGATGGCTCGCTGGACGGGTTGCGGATTAATCTCACGAAGTCGGCGGGTCACCTGACCTCTTTCTGGCTCAAAGTGTCGGTTACCGGAGTGCCCGGAACGGCCGCCGAGTCCTTGATGCTGTCGCGCATCAAAGTCGTGGAAGTGAAGGCGCCCCTCTCAGTGCCCAACCCCTTTGTGGCCATGATGCTGGTTCTCACCCCAGTCCTGGCTTACCTTACGCGACGGTCGCTGGCGGGAGCGGGTGCGGTCGGGTTCGCCCTGGCGGTGTTGGCCGGGCCGGCCGTGCTGGCCGAAGCCTCCATGTGGACCAAGACGACCGATCCTCTGCGATGGTGGGAACTGGTCGTAGCCGGCCAGGGGAGGGATACGTACTTTCTAGTGCCCTACGGACTACTTCTCGCCCGCTGGGTCTGGCAGAGCGGCTTGACGGACGGGCCGGAGTTTCGCCTGAAGACCTGGTCGGCCTTCGCCCTCGGCGGGGTGCTGCTCTGGGGCGCCAGCTTGCGTCTCGAGGCGATGCTGGAAGTCGGATGGGGGCCGCTCAATCCGGACGCGATTACGTACATGAAGCTGGCCGAACTGATGACATCGCCGTATGACACGGGACTGCGTGAGCCCTTCTGGATCTGGATGATCGCCGGATGGTTCCGATTGGTCGGAGCATCACCGCTGGCCCTGCGCGGATTGACCTTTCTGCTCTCGCTCCTGGTGTTGTGGGGCGCCTATGCCTTTACCCGCGCCTATACCGGCAAGCCGGTCATGGGTTTGCTGGTGGCGGGCTTCATGGCCGCCAACCCCTTTCTGGTCACGCTCAGTGCTCGTGGATTGCGGGAGGAAGCCTATCTCCTGGCGGTGCTCGGCCTGGCCGCGGTCCTGCTTGTGCCCCATCAGCGCCTGTCTACGCGAGGTGAGTCGGTCTGCCTGGCGCTAGCCGGCGCCGCCGCGCAGTTGCTGCGGTTCAACAGCTATACCTTCCTGCTTCCGCTCCTCGCCTGGTGGGTCTGGAAAAAGCCGAAGGAGCGGCTGGTGCTGGTGGCGATTCCACTGTTGTTCATCGGGGCGGTCTCTGTCCCCCATCTGGAGCACAATGCCAATCAGTTCGGCGATCCGATGTACAGCGTCAACGCCCATTTCATGTGGTCGCGCAACTACGAATTCGTCATCCTCAAGGGCACCGGGTGCCCCGGCTGTCCCACCAAGGAACAGTTCGAAATCAATTCGGTGAGCGGCACTGATATCGGCGCCTTCGAATACATCTTCGGCATGCACACGCTCGGTGAAGTCCTGAGTTACACGGCGGAAGGCTACGCGAAGATGTACCTCTCACCGACGGACCTCTTCGAGATTCAGAGCGGGACTCGTTCCCCGTGGCTCTTTCCATTCTATGTCCTGGGGCTGGGACTAGTGCTCTTCAGCGCCCAGCGGGAGGTGCTGCTGCTCGTGCTGTTGTTGGCCAACGGGGTGCCCTTTGCCATGACGCTCGGGATCGATGCGCGGCTGGGAATTCAAACCGCCCCGTTCATCGCCCTGATTCTGGCCACCGGTCTGACCTGGGCCGGTGCGCAAGTGTGGCGAATCGCCACGAGTTCAGGACCATGGCTGGACGGGGAATGGCGGCGGG
>SWDL01000162.1 GCA_005116795.1 Nitrospira sp.
GCCTTCGCGGCCGGCCAACGGCAAATTCAATCTCCTCAACAGAGGGTGGATGGAGGTCTGGCTGACGCCGGCCTCTCCCGTTCCACAGGCCACGGTTTCCGCTCGGTCGGTTGAATACCCGATCTTGATCGACTACGTCCAGGGGTTCACGCAGAACGTACCCAAAGACATCCGGGACAAGATCTACTTGGATGTGACGGTTATCTCGAAGCCGCACTGGGACCACTTGAACACGGTTCAACCTAAAACTCGCCTCTGGCGCTTTTCACTTGGCCTCTACGAGCCGGGGCACACGGGCGTGCCTGGCCCAATGGTGGTCAAGCCGATCGATCAGGTGCATTGGATCGATCAGGACGTGATGCTGCGTGTCGAACTCTGGGTCGATCCAACCTTGGTCGTGACGGCCATGACTCCGCCAAATGAAAAATATCGAAAAGATTTATTCATCACCCAGAACCAGGTCATCCAGGGGAGGAATCAGGCAGTGGAATCCCCTGCATGGCTCAGAACGCTGAAATCACCCCTATCACGCGTGTCACCCTATTTGATCCCGATCGCCATTATCGGCCGCCCTCCGGGCAATCAGAGTTGGGCGAGCATGACGGTGGAGTCCGGCGCCGGGGCCAGTTTGGCTGTCAAGACGAGCAATAGCTCCAGTGTTTCAACCCAATCGAGTTTCGGGCTCGGACCGATCGATATCTTTAACACTCCGACCGAGACCATTTGGCGAACATCCGGCACCGGCGTCTATCGAAACTTTACCTTCCAAAGCACGACCGGAAGACAGACGAATAATCCCTATGACATCGGCACCGGCGATCTCATGGTGGCGATACTTCGCCCGACGTTCGAAACCTACGAAACCACCGGGGATTTCGACTTCAAGTATGTGCCGTCGTCTCAGGGGGTTGCGACGACGGTGAGCTTTCCGATGCAAGAACTGATGAGCCCGCGACCTGGGACGCCACCGGCTCTCTTGAATCAAGCCGAGAACGCGGCCATGAGGAATCTTGACCCCCTCCTGGCTGATCGCCGGGCACGCCTCGATTCTCCTCGGTATCTGCTGGTGCGGAGCGAGATCTTCAGCGGCACGGCCTTGTCCTGCGACACCGGAATGCGCGAGATCACGAAAGACGAGGTGCAACAGGCGCTCGGCAACAGTTCCGCAACGACCAGTTCCAGCTCCGTGACGATCCCGATCGGATCAGTGCTTGGGGCCATCACCGGTTCACCGATCCCCATTCCGGATCCGACCTCGCGTACGACCGAGACGACCACAGTCAGCGCGGAATATGGGACGACCCGATCGCTGGAACGATCGAACGGCGTGCTCGTGTCTTATCGGATTGCCGACAGCGACCCCGCGAAGTGGTTATATGTGGAGGTCTACTACGACACGTTCTTTCGGACCTTCGCCTTCCGGGATGCCAGTACACCTCCCGTGCAGGCTTCGAGAGATCAACTGAACAATGCCTATCAATTTGGGGCGAGAGCATTGGGAGGGTGGCAAACCCTCCGGGGCCAGGATCCGGTCAGGTTCATGGTGGCGGGATCAGTGGCTTCCATCGCGCCGCAAGGTGGTCTGGCCAAGATCAGCGCACCAGGCAAAGCGCCGACCTATGTGACCGTCGCGAAAGGAACCGGGAATCTGATGGTTCCCAATCTCACGGCCGGTCAGTACACGATTGAAGTCCAAGGACGGACGGCTCCCCTGACGGTGGACTCACAGGGAAGAGTCGCGCTCGGCGCGTTCGGGGGGATAACCGGGACGGTGAAGCCCAACCCGCCTGTCACCATCTCTCCAGTGCCGATGCAGTCTGGAGTAGCGACGCTTCAACTGCCCCGCGCGATTGTCAATGAGAACAGCGGGAAATGCTTCGACAACGCCGGAGGCGTGAAGAACGACGGCGCAAACCTCCAACAGTTCACTTGCCATGGAGGGCTCAATCAGCAATGGGAGTTGAAAGCCGTCACAGGGAACATGGTGGAGATCGTCAACAAGAACAGCGGGAAGTGCTTGGACGTCGCGGGCGGGAGCAAGAACGACGGCGCCAACGTGCAACAATTCGGTTGCCACGGTGGGTCGAACCAACGCTGGACGATGACGGCACTCACGGGCGGTATGTCTCAGTTCATCAACCAGAACAGCGGGAAGTGTCTCGATGTGACAGGCGGCAGCAAGAATGATGGGGCAAATATCCAGCAATTCACTTGCCACGGTGGGCCGAGTCAACGATATTCCCTCAGCGCCTCTCCGGTGAGGTCTCGGGGTGTCGATATACCTGAAGGAACTCAGGATCGTCCGCCTCAACCCGCGCAGTGAGAGTTGATTCGCGAATCGGCAAGACGTGAAGGAGGTTCCCATGAAGGTCGCACGCGTTGTTTCCGCGATGATCATTTGCTCATTCGTGGCGTCTCCCACGTTGGGACGTGCCGAAACCATCCAAGGTTTTCCCCAGAACCAGGGGCAGGCGGGGTTGGTTGCTATAACGGTGCAGGGTGACCCGCTGATCCATAGCGGCATCCTGGTCAGCCCGAATCTGGCACTCACGGGCAAACGCTGGTTTTCGTACAGTACCAATTCAGGAAGTGTCACGGTCGCCCACGGGCACGGGCCGAATCGACAACCCACGAGCCTAACCGCCTCCGATGTCTGGCTACATCCCACCCTGCCGTTGACTCTGGTGCGAGTCGGCGGCGCGGGATTTCCCAGTGCCCCGAATGTCATCTTTGCGACGACCTCGCCCGGACCGAATACCAATTTGTTTTGCTTCGGGTTCTCGGCAGGGGGCGACATCAAGCGGGCGGAGCTCCGCGCACAGGGCAA
>SWDL01000047.1 GCA_005116795.1 Nitrospira sp.
ACGACGCTGAAAGCCAATGGAGCGACACCGGTGAGTTACGGGTACGACGCGGCAAGCCGCTTGATTCAAGTCGCGCAAGCGGGGCTTGGGGTGGGGCTGGGGTATGACAATGCGAACCGCCGCACGAGCCTGACCTATCCGAACGGGACGAGCACGAGCTATGCGTACGATGTGGCATCGAGACTTACGAACATCAACCACATTGGCCCGAGCGGGATCATCGAGGCATTAACCTATCAGTATGATGCAGCAGGGAATCGAATTTCGCTTACCCGCATGAACGGGGCCGCCTCCAATCTCCCCGCAGCCGTCCAAGCGGCCTACATTGCGGCCAATGAGCAGGTCACGTTCAACAGTCTGCCCGCGACGTTTGACGCGAACGGCAATCAGACCACCAGCACGGACGCGAGCGGCACGACGACGTACAACTGGGATGCGCGGAACCGGTTGACCAGCATCAGCGGTCCGGGCGTCACCGCTGCCTTCCAGTACGACGCCCTCGGGCGGCGGGTGAGCAAGACGATCAACGGCGCGACGACGGATTACCTCTATGATGGGCTCGATATCGTGGCCGAAATCGGAGGAGGGGCGGTGGGGGCAACCTATCTGCGGAGCCTGAACATCGACGAGCCCTTTGTGTGGCAGTCCAGCAGCAACGAGTTCTATCATACGGATGCTCTAGGCTCCACGCTCGCGCTGACGGATGACGCCGGCGCTGTGCAGACCACCTACAGTTACGAGGCGTTCGGCAAGACGACGGTAACTGGAACGTCGTCGAATCGCTTTCAATACACAGGACGAGAAAACGATAACACCGGTCTTTTACACTATCGAGTCCGATATTACTCTCCAGTAATGCAACGGTTTGTCAGGCGAGATCCGGTCGGTCTCTTTGGAGGAATTAACTTTTATGCCTACGTCTCAAACAGCCCTCTGCGGTACAGAGACCCGCTCGGGCTAGAGAAATCAACGACTCTAGGATGGGATGTTTTCGGCCTGACGATTGACGCCGGTTGGGGCTACACCATAGGGTCGACTGGAACGCAGTGCTTCATAGCGACCGGTTGCTCTGAACAAACGGTGTTTCCACCTAGCTTTGGATTTAGTCTAGATATCGCGATCAATAAGCCGTCAGACGATCTCAATCCAATCAATGCGTGGCTTGGGCTTGGACAAGATCTGAGCGTGGGCACCTTCCTTTACGAAAATCCGAACTTCGGACCTGACACGCCGGCGTTCATTCAAGAGGGAGTTAGCATCAGTTTAGGGCCATCAATCGGCCTTCCCTTCGGTATTTCGAGATAGCAGTTGGGCACAGTCCGGAAAGACCGTGGTAGACAGAAAGCAAAGCCACAAACGTCAGGACGTTGACTATGCCAAACCTTGGTGACCTTCTTCATGAACTGGTGACCAATCTCCTTGGTGTGGTTCTGGGTGTCATTTTGATAGTCGGAGCAAAAAAGAGGTGGCGCTTTCTTGTCGATCCGCCCGAATCGCTAAGGTTTGTTTACTCGCAGTCGCTTATCAACAAACTATCAGGTTCCCGGGGAGCCACCGTGTTCTGTTATGTCGTCGGCTCCCTCATTGTCCTCGTCGCCGGCATTCAAGCACTGCAGAGGATAGTCGTGCTCGGACGAGGGTTAGGATACTGGAGCTAAATCAGAACAAGGGAAAAGAGAAAAGGGACAACGGAGTGGGAGTGGAAAAGGGGACAGGCTACTTTTCTGAAGGAGGCCAATAAGGGGTCAGGGTGCGTCGGCAAAAGCCGGAGGAACGTCGAGAATGAAAGAGTCGTACAAGGGAAGACCTAGCCAGTCGCCTTGGCCTTGCGTGATGCGTGGTGTCCGGCCACCGGCAGAGCGAAGCGTTCACAGAGGGACAACCGGACGGTGCATGGAGCTCCGAACACATCTTTCTGCGGTGGCCGACCTTGTCCTGACAAGAGGGAAGGCCATAGTCATGTCGAACAACACTGGCGAGTCCGGTGTGACCCCCACGGAGTTCGAGACCACAGGCACGGTTGGACACGTTTCTCACGGAAGCCGAGAGACCCCGGCGACTTCCACTTCTTCCATGGGAGTGGATCGGTCGGAGAAGGCGCGACGCCACAAGGCCGACCGGCCCGTCGCCGGGGAGTCCGACCGGTCCAGAGTACCGCATAAACCGGCGAACACCGGTGGCGTGCCGCGGCCGGTGGAGTCGAGGGAGGCTCAGATGTCCCGTCCGCACCTGAAAAGTCCTCCTCAGTCAATATCTTAGGTTGTCCAGCCTGCGGACAGTGGTGGACATCCACCAGTAGCGCTCCAAACTCCTCATGACATCTCTTTCGTCGAACTTCAGCCTCCGAAATCTGACATTCGTCACCCGGGGGACATACGGTTGAGGCGAGGTGAGGGAACGAACGGCTACCCAAGAATGGCGCTGAGCGCCTGCCGCAGCGCGGCTTGATCGGTTGAGGCCAGTCGTCCCAGCTTCTTGAGCACAAGGGCGGGGTCAATGGTCGTGAGGACCGGTTTGAGGACGGAGGGTTTGAGCAACCCCGCCCCGCGCCAGTCCTGGATCT
>SWDL01000048.1 GCA_005116795.1 Nitrospira sp.
TCTCCTTCTCCACCCCGATCGCGTTGAACTTGGACATTCCCCGTAGCTCGCTACGGGGAATGTCCAAGTTCATTGTGGCTCCCAGACCGGGCTGAGGCCATTAACTTATTAGCCCCTTTCGGGCGACAACGGGAATTGTTTCGGGTTTGACTTGGAAACGGCTTCGAGAATTTGGCGAGTGCCTGTCATCGCTTTGGCCGCGTCCTCCCGGGACACATGGAGCGCGCCGCCATAATCGCCCGTTGAGCGGAGTTCTAGGAGAAATGAGTAGGTCTTACCCAGTTCAGCCTGCCAGTGTCCGGCTTTCACTAGGTCCCGGCTGATGGCAATTTCAAGGGCGGAATGTCGGGAGAAGGTCTGGCCCTGCAGGGCGAAGTAGGCTGACACGGCATAGAAGGCGGCATAATACGCTCGCCCTGCTGCTGCGTCTGGATCGGAATCAGCAATCTGCTTTGCCGTGTGAAATGCCTGAATTGCTCGCCCCCACAGTTCAGCCGCCTCCTCGTTCACACCAGGACTCCGTCCCGTCGGGCATTGCGGTAGAGGGCGTACTCTCCCTTCTCGTACACTGTGGCATCGACCGGAAGGGGGTGAATGGGGCGGCCCATCTCCAGTTGCAGCGGATACAGCGCATCAATACAGGTCCAGAGATCCTTCCCGAGCGCCACCGGACCGGTGAGCAGGACGAGCAGGTCAATATCACTCTCCGGCGTGGCATCATGGCGAGCCTCAGACCCATAGAGCACGACCCCACGCAAGCGATCCCCAAAAGCCTTCTGGAGATGGGCTTTCAGACGAGCGGCCAGCGTCTGCGTGTCAACGGTTGCTTGTGTGGGTCCCATCGTCTTTGTTCCTCTTGTGACATCCGGTCATAGTCCCTGTCAAGCCATTTGAAAATCTTACCCACGGCTGATTCGTTGCGTCATCTGAAAACCTTACCGGGCAATCCGTCTCCCACGCCCGGCGTTCGGGCTTTTCGGGCTCCCTGCCGGAGAACCGGCTTCCGCATGTGGCTTATACGCCCCGATTGCCTTGGGGTCCAACCCAGAGGATCCCTCCTGGGATCGCTGGGAGCCGGCCATCAGTCGCCTCTGGTGCTGGAGCCTCGGGCTAAACGTCCAGTCGCGCCACCCGCATGGCGAGGGAGCACACAAGCAGGGGTCAGGTCTCAATACCGTTCGGTTAAGCCGTTCGTGGTGAGCTTGTCGAACCATGAACGGTACTACGGCTGCTCTTCGACAAGCTGGGCGAACGGAACATGGACAAATCGAACAGTATTGAGACCTGACCCCTTCTTTGACCTTCTTAGAGCGGCTGGTCCGGCCAGTCAACTACGCTGCCAACCTGACTGCAACCGTCACGCCGGCCTTCGCGCATAGGCCCACCAGGTAGTCGAGCGAAAGCTTGTCCACCTTGTTGCGCGCGATCTCGGAGATGCGCGGTTGCACCACGCCGAGACGCTTGGCTGCCTGCGCCTGGGTCAACCCCTCACGGGCCATCCACTTCCGTAGCGCCTCGGCAAGCTCGCAGCGCAGCAGCATAACGGCCGCCTCGTGCGGAGGAAAGCCCAGATCAAGAAACACGTTTCCGCTGCCCCGTGTGATACGCGTGTTCGCTTTCTTCATGATTCCTCTCCGATCAGCGTGTAACGTCTCGCTGCCAGTTCGATGTCCGCCTTTACGGTCTTCCGTGTCTTCTTCTGCAAGGCGTGCAACACGTAGACCGCTTGCTCGAACTTTGCCACGTAGATCACGCGGAACGCGCCTGCTTCGTCCTGCACGCGAATTTCGTAGGCACCCGGCCCGACGCTCGGTATCGGCTTGAAATCCGCCGGCTCGCGCCCCACTTGCACCATGAACAGCTCGTACCCAGCGCGTCGACGTGCCGACTCCGGGAATCCTGCCAAGTCCCTGCGGGCCGTGCCAATGAAGTAGGCCGCCTTCATTCAGGTCAATTATACGAATACTCGTATGCAGGCGCAAGCGCGTTGCGGGTCTAACTATTAAGTGAGCCGCCAAGACACGACGCCTTCTGGCGGCCTATCTCGTGTAGTTCTCTGCCCAGAAACGCGCAGAACCTGTCGGATTGTCGGTGAAATACAAGAGGGTGTCAACCTGGTCCTTTCCAGGAAACCCCGCCACCCCAGCGGCCTATCTCCCTATTGGCCCGCAGCCTATTTCGCCTGACCTGCCGCTCAGGGTGGCTCACCCGAGCCGGTCTGCGGGGCTGCGCACACCACACCCACCTCGATTCAGGACGTGCGTATAAATCATCGTCGTGCTCACGTCCTGGTGGCCCAGCAGCTCTTGGACCGTCCGAGACGACAATAGAGGGACATTCTACTTTCTTGTCTCATTTGTCTGGGATGGCGAAGAAATGGTCTTGAGGTGGGCGATCTCCCGGTCGATCTCCACGGGAACCGGGCTTTTTGTTGTGAGAAAACTACTCGGGGTGGAAGCGGCCGAGGACGGCGTGATGGAGTTCATGCCCGCAGACTGTGAAGTCCATCTTGGAGCAGTAGAGAGTCTTGCTGTTGAAATCGTAGAACCCGCGCACGGTCGTCAGGCTTTGCATGGGGGGATAGCCGGAGAGAGAGACGGCCGGCTTGCCTGAAATGGCCGTGTACCTCGCCTGGAGACTCTGCTCGTCAAGAAACACCACGGTCAGGCGCCGGATCTCGTGCTGCTCCTGGTAGGACTGCAAGGGAGCCTTCGCCTTGCAGGCGGTGAAGCTCATGCAGCCGAGCCCGACGCTGATGAGTATCCAGAGCCAGATCCGAGGGGCCTTGAGCGAATCGGTGGACATGCTGTACCCATGTCGGCTCGATTGGATGGCCCTTGACCGGATGCCTTGACCACGGGTCTATTAGATAGAGATAGAGCCCGTTGACGCCGATTGCATTAGGTGGGGGTATCCCATAGAATCCCGCCGATTGGACCGGCCCGGCCCGGTCCTATTCACGGCCCCGTGTCCCTCATGTTGCCGACTAGTCTTGGTTGAAGGAAGAGTTCTGTGCAAGAGGCGCGCGCCGGTTCACTCATTGAATGGCTGGGCGGTCGCACGGTCGCCGGCTACACCTATTTGGCGAACCTCGGCGCCCTCGTGGTCCAGGCGTTCCATGACCTCGGTGCGGGAGGGGCTCGAGGCCGCCGCGAAGCTTTCCGGGTGATTACGCGACAGATTCTCTTTACCGGGGTCGATGCCCTCCCGGTCATGAGCGTGATCTCGCTGTTGCTCGGGATCATCGTCATCACGCAGGCCGGGACCCAACTCCCGTTGGTGGGCGCCGAGCACTTGATCGGTCGCATCATCGTCGTCGTCGTGATCCGCGAACTGGGGCCGCTGCTCACGGCCTTCATCGTCATCGGGCGGTCCGGGACGGCCATCACGACGGAACTCGGCAACATGCGGGTGGCCCAGGAAGTCACCGCGCTGGAGCTCATGGCCATCCCGGTGACCCGCTTCATCATCATGCCCCGCGTCGTCGGCATGATTCTCGCGATGGTCTGCCTCACCTTTTATTTCGACCTCGTCGCGGTGCTGGGAGGCTTCTTCATCGCCAAAATCGAATTGACGATTCCCTTTGTGGCCTTTGCCGACTCTATTCTCAAGACCTTGTCCTCGGTAGACGTGCTGGTGACCGCGTTCAAGAGCGCCTTGTTCGGGACCATCATCGCCTCGATCGGCTGCTATCAGGGGATGGCGGTGGGAGCCTCACCCACCGAAGTGCCGCAGCAGACGACCAAGGCGATGATCAATTCGGTGACGGTCTGTCTTCTGGCCGACATGCTGATCGGCTTTGCGGCGTACCTCTCATGAGGACGGTCATTGAGTTGGACGAGGTTCACTATGACGCTGAGGATGTCACAGGGCGGCTGGCCCTGTCGCTGTCGCTGTCGGTGGACGCGGGGGACTTCGTGGTGCTGCTCGGCCCGGCCCGATGCGGCAAGGGATTGGTGCTCCGACTCTGTGCCGGTCTTCTGGTCCCCGATGAGGGGACGGTTCGAGTCCTGGGTCATGACCCGGCGGCGCCGGGTGACGATCAGGTGGTGGAGTTCCGGCTTCGCGTGGGCGTGGTCCTGCAGCCTCCGGGTCTCCTGAGCAACATGACGGTGTTCAATAACGTGGCGCTGCCGCTCCGCTATCACTCCGGACGGGATGTTGAGGACATTGAGGCGATGGTCATGCCGCTCCTGACCCGGCTGGGGCTGGCGTCGATCCGAGATCGGTTTCCCTCGGCGCTTGTGCTGGGGGAAGCCAAGGGCGTGGCCCTCGCGCGCGCCCTGGTGATGGAACCGGAGGTGCTGTTGCTGGAAGAGCTGTCCGCGGGCCTCGACGCGGAGTCGTCGGCAAGCGTCACCGTGCTCCTTCAGGAGGAGCGAGTTCGGCGGCCGCTGACCGTCCTCGCCACCCTGTCGCAGCCGTCTCCACTTCAAGAGATGGCCGATCGCGTGATCTACATTCGGAACGGCAAGGTGGTGGTAGCAGGCCGGCGGACCGATCTGCTCAGTTCCGCCACGGGAGATCTTCTCGCGTACCTGGGGCCCTGAGGCCGTACCCAATGATGTCTCGATTGTGAAGGGGAATCACTATGGAGCTGCACTATTCGCACCGCATGACGTCCGGGCGGATTGCCCGCATCGTCGGCGCCTTTGTCCTGATCCCGATGCTGGGCATGATCGTCATCGGCATCTTCATGGCCAAGACGGAGGGATTGTTTCAGCCCCGATACCGGCTCTACGCTTCGCTCACCACGTCGTTCGGGTTGGCGCCGGGCGCGCGTGTGCTCATGGCCGGCATTCCCATCGGTCGCGTCGAGCAGATCGGGCTTAACGACAAAGGCTCGATCGATCTCACCCTGGAATTGCTGAAGCAGTATCAGGACAAGGTACGTGAGGACTCGAAGGCGACCATCGGAAAAAGCGGCTTCGTGGGCGCACCGGAAGTCTTGATCTCAGTCGGCAATCCTGCCAAGCCGATGATTCCTGACGGTGGGGCGATCACGGTCGAAGCACCCCAGGACTTGGCTGATCTGCTGAAGGATGTGCCCGCGCTGGTCGACACGGTCAAGCGGACCTTAGCCGAGGTAGAGGCCATTACGAAAGATGTGCGTCTCGCCGCGCAAACGGGCGGACGAGCCTTGGCCAACGTCGAGGCAGCGAGCAAGGAACTGCCCGCCACGGTGGCGTCGGTGCAGCGGTCTTTGGCCTCTGTGGAGAAGACCACCGCGGGCTTGCCGGAGATGACCGGGTCGGTGAAGAACACCTTGGGCACGGTCGATCAAGCAGTCAACGATGTCCGCGCCGGCGCCCAACGGCTTCCCGCGATCGTCGACACGGCGCAGGAATCGTTGAACAATGTGAAGGCCACGACCGAATCCCTCAAGACGACTTCCAAGCAACTGAGGCCGGTGCTCCGGTCGGCACACATGGCGCTGGACGACACCAACACGATCCTCCGCGGGGCCAAGAACACCTGGCCCGTCAGCACCATGGTCAAGAATGCCGGACCGGAGCCCACGCCGCCCGATCCCGGCGCCGGCAGCCTCAGAGGCGACCAAGTTGCCCCGTGAAACGGATGCGAGGCCGCTGTCCGATCGGGGTGACTCTGGCGCTGCTCTTCGTCATCGGCTGCAGCGGGAGTCCTGAATCCAAGGAGGTCCCACCGCCGCTCCTGGGAAAAATCCGTCAGTGGCAAGCTCAGGGACAGCGTTTGCTCGGGCAGGGTGAATGGGAACTGGCCAAGAGTGCATTTGAAGATGCCAGGCAGTTGGCGGAGAGTCTCGATGATCTGCCCGGCGTCGTGGAGGCACTCAACAGCCTCGGCGCGATCGCGGTCCAAGAGCGGCGAGCCGACGAGGCCGTACTGCTACACCGCCGTGCCCTAGGTCTGGCCGAAGAGTCCCGGCAGTCCTCTCTCATTTTGCAATCGCTCACGCGTTTGGGGGCAGGGCTACAAGTGGTCGGCCAGTCTGCCGAGGCGCAAGAGCGGTATCAACGGGCGCTCAGTCTGGCAAGGGAATCCGGCGACAAGAAGCAGGAAGCCATCGTGCTCAATAATCTGGGACTGCTGGAACTGCAGTCGGGTTCCTTCGATGCGGCACGAGGAAAGTTCGAGGCGGCCCGGGCCCTCAATCAAGCACTTGGTGAGAAGCGGGAATGGTCGGCCAATCTCTTGAACCTGGGACTGGTCGCGGAAGCGCAGGGACAGCTCGACGAGGCGCAACGGCACTTTGAATCGGCGCTGGAAATGGATAAGGCCAGCGAGCAGCAGCTTGCGATCGCCGGTGACCTGGCCGCTCTCGCCCGCGTGATCGAGAAACGCGGGAACAAACCCGCCGCCCTGGCCTACTACCAGCGAGCCTACTGGAGTTATCGTGCCGTGGAGGATTTGAGCCGAGCCCGAGAGGCACTCCAGCGCGCGATCGGACTCGCGCGTGAGCTCAACAGGCGAGAAGAAGCGGAAAGCCTTGATCGAGAGCTGAGCGCGATGACGTCTACACTCCAGCGGCCCTAGGGTGTCTGCTTCAAGTTCGAAGAAGGTACGATGTCAGTCCGATCCTCCCGGTCAGGCTAGAGCTTCCCGCTTGAGCGCTGGCTAAACCGATCCGCCAGGAGCGCTCCGCCCGGCCTCACGCCCTGCACACGCAGGGCATTTTGCACCACGTTGATACGATTCGAGAAATTCGGGTGGGTCTTAAAGAACGCGCGGTCATCGCCTTTGATCTGGCGCAGGCGGTTGAGAAACGTCAGATAGGCCGAGGGGTCGTAGCCGACGCGTGAGGCGAATACGACCCCGAGGCGGTCGCTTTCCAACTCCTTTCCCTGGTCGAGCCCTTCATCCAACAGTTTCTTCACGGCCCCGTCGATCACATTCTTAAACGCATCGGGATTGCGGCTGGCGTAGGCCAGCCCGGCTTCGGCGACGCCGGAAATCTGTTTGGAGCGTTGGATCACGTCGAGAATATGCTTCTGCGTCACGTGACCGATCTCATGGCCGAGGACCGCGGCGAGCTCGGCTTCATTCTGAACCGCGTTCAGCAGGCCGCGGGTGACAAAGATATATCCCGATGGCGCGGCAAAGGCGTTGATCGAGTCGTGATTCAAGACGGCGAACCGGTACTCCATGTTCGCCCGGTCGCAGGTGAGGGCCACGCCTTTCCCGACCAGATTGACGTACCGGGTGAGGTCGAGGTTGCCATAGACGCCGCCATAGCGGGCGATGACTTGCAGCGCGATGGCCTGCCCGATGTTTTCCTCTTCCTCGGGGCCGATGGGGAGCAGCCCGCCGATCACTTGTCCGGTTCCATGAATGGCGCGGGCGAGGCGCTCGTCGCCCGATTGCCGGGCCGCCTGTTCCGCGACCCGTTGAATTTCGGGGCAGCCCGACAACGAGAAGAGGGCCACACAGCCAAGAGCGGCGAGCAGCCCGGCAGATGTCCCGTTATTGCGCATATTCGCCGAGCCTCCCGGTCTTCAGAAATTCCTGGACGTCTTCATCGGGGATCTTGTAGGTCGTCATGCGATCCACCGCGTCGCGATGCGGCTTGGTAATGCCGGTCCGGTCGGCATACTCCTCCGAGGCTTTATCCAGTCCACGCGCGCCGGCGGAGGCTGTGACGCTGGGATCGCTTCTCCTGAAGCGCTGCCCCAACGAGGCCAACTCGTTGTCCGCGTCCGTCGGCCGGGAGGATGAAATCTTGTTGTCGTAGATCCAGCCCTTCGTGCCGCTCGTCGTCTGAACCTGAACCCAGCGCTCTCCGCGGGAGATGACTTCCACGGCCTGCCCATACTTGAGATTCGCGATGACTGGATCCAGCGAGGTTTTTCCCGATCGGATCTGAGCCGATTTGGCCGTCACGTAAGCGATTTCCGCCAGGGCGTTTGAGGTCCAGACAAGACCGACCAGACCGGCTGCCAAGAGCATGCACCATCGAATTGGCTGTCGCATGGAAAGACCTCCGCTTACTTCGTCTTCAATTCGTAGACCCCGTCCCATTCCGGAGGGGGGGGCGTGGCCAGGAACTCCTGGGCACGCTGAAGGTAGATACGAGACGGGCCATCGTTCGGATCCAACGTGAGCGCGGCCTCAAACTTGGCCACGGCCTGCTTGAAATTACGGCTCTTGTAGACCCGAAGTCCTTCGAGATAGGCCCCCCCCACCAGTTGTTTGTGGGAAGGCAAGGCGCCTTTTCTGGCCAGCAATTCATAGACCACCACCGGCTCGTGTTTGCCCTTCACGCGCATGAGGTCGACTTCCCGGGCTTCGATGTCCTGGCGGGCCAATTCATAGGTGCGAGGGCCCAATAAGATCAGCGTGTCGTAATACTTGTTGGCCCCCTCGAGTCGAGACGCGAGGTTGACGCTGTCGCCCATGACAGTATACTCGAGCCGTCGCTGCGAGCCCATGTTGCCGACGACCAACGGTCCGGAATTAATGCCGATCCGGGCCGAGATCTCCGGGTGGCCTTCCCGCTTCCATTGTTCCCGAAGTTTCGCCAACTCAGTCTGGGAGTCCAATGCCGCGTAACAGGCGAGCGAGGCATGCTGCGGGTCTCCGCGCGGGGCCCCGAAAATGGCCATGATGCCGTCGCCGAGATACTTGTTCACGTTCCCGCGGTGCTTGAGGATGATGTCCGTCATGGCCGACAGGTATTTGTTCAGCAGCACGACCAGGGCTTCCGGGTCGAGTTTCTCTGAAATGGATGTGAAACCGGCGACATCGGAGAAGAGCACCGTCAGTTCCTTCTTTTCCCCGCCGAGACGAATCCGCTCGGGATTCTTCATGATCTCGTCGACCACGTCGGCGGCCATGTATTTGTCGAAGACGGTTCGGAGCTGTCGTCGCTGACGCCCCTCGGTCAGGTATTCCACCGTCGCGGTGGCGGCAAAAGTGACGCCGAGGGCGCCGAGGGGCAGCGCGAGATCCAGCCAGAGCTCATGGGAGGTGAAGGCATGGACCGAGAGGGCGTAATAGGCGCCGGCCATCCCCGCGATCAACAGCAACTTCGTGGTGTGTCCGGAGACCAGTATGAAGGCCCAGGCGGTGGCGAGACAGAGCACCAGGGTGAGGGCCGAATCGACCCAAGCCGGTGCGGGACGCAGAAACCGGTTCCGGAGGATGTTATCCAGGGCCGACATGTGAATGAGCACGCCGGGCGCGATGGGCGAGAGAGGCGTGACGCGCAGGTCGTAGGTGCCGGCTGCGGTCGCCGCGACGAAGACGATCTTCTCCTTGAACAGCGTGGGGTCGAGCAACGGCGGCTTCCCTTGCTGCAGGTCGGTGAAGGAACGGAGGACGGCTCCCATCGAGTACATGGGATAGGTACGATCATCCAACGATCCGTGCCAATCGATGAGCATCGCATGTCCCACCGTGAGGGGAATGGTGGCGGAGCCGATCTGGAGCCGGCGATCGTTCAACGAGACTCGGTCGGTCTGCAGCACGTCCCTGGCCACCCGTGCCGCCAGTTGAAGCACGGCGTCTTCGCCCACCCGGGCGAGCGGCGGCAGGCGGCGTGTCGTTCCGTCCTGATCCGGCGTCAGATTGATGTACCCCAGGCCGCGGGCGGCTTGAGCCAGCAGTGGCGTGGGCAGGCGGAGCGATGAAAATGTCGGCAGCGATGCGGGAGGGGGGGCCTCGCTCAACCCCGCGGTGACATTGGAGGGTAGGGCGGGGAGCGACGCCCGGGGCTCCGGGGAGCCGGATGACGGAGCGGTCGAGCCGGCATGTTCCAGCAGGAACGGAAGATACACGTTCCCGGCGGCCCGCATTTCATCGGCAAAGACCTGATCAAATTGTTCATCGGCCGTGTCGGGTTCCGAAAAGATGAGATCGAAGACGACGGCCTTGGCCCCCGCGCGCTTGAGAAAGTTCACCACATAGCCGTGCCGGTCGCGGGACCAGGGCCATCGACCATAGGCCTCCAGGCTCGCATCGTCGATGGCGACCAGCACGATGTCCCGTCCGGCGTGGGTCGCATCGGCATAGTGATGAAAGCGATGGTCGAGCGCTTTGAGTTCGGCGATGGTCATGGCGCCGGCCCACTGGAGCAGCCAAGCCAGCAGGCAGACCGTGCCACCGACGAGGGTCCCCATGAACCATTTCTTTCGAAGTCTGCCGGCTGTCTCCATGAGCGTCCGTCCAGAACCCGCCGGGGGCTTACCGGCCGGCCAGCCCGAAGAACGTGAGAATCCGGGAGGCGAACGACCGGCTGCCGGCCCCCCCTTCCTGTTTCTGCGACTTGGCGGCGGATTTCCGGTGGGAGGCCAGCGCAGACTGACGTTGAGCCAGCGTCTCGCCGAAGCGCTCGACCAGACTCTGATTGTCGGCCAGGACCTGCCCCATGGCCTCTTTCCCGACGACGAGGACCGTGAGCGGTGACTCGGCCCGGACCGTGGCCGACCGCGGAGCGCCGGTCAGCAAGGACATTTCGCCGAAAAAATCTGCGGTGGTGATGGCGGCGACTTTCGTGGTCTGCCCACCGGCAGAGATTTCCACATCGGCCGTGCCCTGCATGACGACGAAAAACTCCGAACCTTCGTCTCCCTCCCGGACGACTAGTTCGCCGGGCATGTACATCCGCTGCTCGGCGCATTCAGCCAGCCGACGGTGTTCGGCTTCATTCAGCACGGAGAGGAAGCTGATAGAGCGGAGATGCGTGAGGAACTCGGCAACCTCGGAGGCGTGTGCGGCAATGCCATTCTGTGATGGAAGCCGGTGCACGACCCGCTGGGGAAATGGAATTCCAATGCCGTGACGCTTGAACGCGTACCAGACATAGGCCATCACGTCGCCGGCAATTCGCTCGCGGCGGGCGTAATCCGTCAGCCAGAAGCTGAGCTGGTACTCGATGCCGGATTCTTTGAACTCATGCACGAAACTCGCCGGAGCGGGATGGGGGGCCACACCGGGCGTTGCGGCCGCCGCGGCCATCAGGACGGAATTGACCAGCATGGGCGGATGGCCGTACCCGGCCTCGATGACCACGGTGCGGGCGGTCAGGCCTTCGGGCCTACTGTGATTCACAATCTCCGTCTGCGAGACCGCGTCATTGGGCAGGCTCACGTAGTCCCAGCCCAGGGTCTTGATGGTGACGTAGTTCAGCGTGACGTTGGTGATCACGCCCTCTTTCCCCATCAGCGTCACCCAATCCCCCACCCGGATGATCCGTCCCAGCTCAAGCCCGGAGGCGAACCTGGCGATCACGTCCTTCAACGCAAATCCAATGACGGCGGTGGCGACGGTCGGGACCGCGATCAGGGCGAGCACGTTGACGTCGAGGACCAGGCGAAGCAAGAGGAGCGCAGCCAGGCCCAGGCCGAAAATGACGCCCAGTAAGCGAAGGACGTGCGGAATATAGAGCTCCCGCTTGGCGATGAAATAGTCTTCGATGAGGCCCAGGTCCAGGATTTTCAGAAAAACGAAAACCAGGCCCAGATAGGCCACGAAGGCTACCCATGGATGAGCCGCAGAGATGATCCAGGAAATGAAGCCGCCTTCCGTCAGCTCCAGGAGGCCCATTAACAAAATTGAGATCAGGCAGGCCGCATAGAGCCCGAGCCCAATCTTCTTCCGGCGCACGACGGACAGGTAGAGGAGGAACAGAAGAAAGAGGAGTCCGAAAGTCAGTGAGACGCCGATGCCGAAATGGTCGCCGCCGGAAGGAGGCATAGGTGATGGGAGGAGGCCAGATGAATTGAGACTGTGCAAGAAGATAGACCGGACGGCGGCGGAAGGCAAGAAGGAGGGGGCGCGCATTGGCTTGGGCGAGC
>SWDL01000387.1 GCA_005116795.1 Nitrospira sp.
CGTGATCATGACCGAGCGTCGCTCATACCGTTCGGCGAGCAGGGTGAAGAGCACCTCCATCTCCTCGCGACTCTGTTGCACGTAGCCGAGATCGTCCAGGATCAGCGCCTCGAAGCGGTCGAGCCGTTTGAGTTCTGCGGCGAGGCGGAGATCGCGTTTGGCGGCGAGCAACCGCTGGACGATCTGGAAGGTAGGGGCAAAGAGCACGAGGCGACGCTGTCGCACGAGCTCCAGCCCCAGGCCGCAGACGAGGTGCGTCTTGCCGGTGCCGGGATTGCCGAAGACGATGACATTGGTGGCCTGATCCAGAAACGCCCCCTCCCGGAGCCGGGCCACCGTGGTGCGAACTTTGGGAGGCAGCCGGGTCAGGTCAAAGGTCTCCAGGCTCTTCTCCCGCGGGAGTTTCGCGTCCACGAGGAGCCGCTCCACGCGGCGGGCGGCCCGCTCACTGGCTTCCTGCGTGGCGAGCGCCAGCAAGTAGGCCTCATGCGCGAGCCCTTCGCGTGCCGCCTGCGCGGCGACCACCGCATACTCACGGGCGAAGGTGGGCAGGCAGAGCGCTTTCAGAATCAGGGGGAGCGTGGCGGTGCTGGGTGTCTTCATTGGGCCCCTCCCGTGGCCGCGAGGCACGCATCGTAGACGGTGAGATCCGGCGGGGTGAGCCCACAGGCCGGCACCGCGATGGCTTCCGGCTGCACCACCGTCTTGACCTGCACATAGTCGCGGAGTGTCCCCTGGGCGAGCAGGGCCGTCAGGGTGCGCTCCACCGCCCGCTCGCTGGTGCTGGCGGCCAGGTGGAGGATCCGGACGTACTCCACATCCGCCCGACTCCCGTGGCGCGTGACGAGGGCATCGTAGGCCTGACGGAAGACCACGGTGGGAAATAAGCCCTCGCGATAGCGATAGCGGGCAAAGGCCCCGGGCTTGCGGACCAGCGACCAGATCAGGTGGCGATAGTCAATGACGGCGTGGCCCTTGCCGCGCTGTCGCTCCATGGTCGCCAGCAGCTCGCCGGCATAGCGCACCTCGATCCGCTCGGGATACAGTCGGACGTCGACCGTCTCCCCCATCAGCCGCGAGGCCACGGAATAGAGATTGTGGCCGACCCGAATCGTCGAGAACCGACTGACGAGGACCGACAGGGACCGGCCATCCTCCAGCCGCGTGGGCGGCAGGGCCCGCATCGGACGCAAGTCCTCCTGGAGTTTCTCGTGCCGGCCTCGATTCCGGCTGACCACGAGGTCCCGCAGGAATGCCGCATAGTGGGCCTGACTCGCAAAGTCGCGACTCCCGCGGAGCAACAGTGCCTGCGCGACCGCGCGTTTGAACCGGTGATGGGCTTGTTCCACATCGCCGTTCTCGTGGCCGCGTCCGGGGGTGTTGGCATCGGGCCGCATCCCATAATGGTCCAGGACCTGCCGATAGCGTTCGTTGAAGGTCCGGCCGCCCTCCCGCAAGGCATGGGTGGCCGCCGACAGATTGTCCGTGCGATGGATCGCGGGGACTCGCCCCAATTCCCATACGGCGGCCTGAAACCCGGCGACCAGCGTCTCGAAGCTCTCCGAGGCACAGATCGCCCCGGTCTCCCAGTTCGAGTAGGGCAAGACGAAGTGATAGAAGAGGTGATCGAACGGTTCCCCGCCGAGCGTGATCGCCAGCGCGCGCATGCTCGTGAAATCACTCTGGGCATATTCCCCGGGACGGTGGATCTGCGGAAACATCACCTCACGCTCAGGCCCGTGGGTGGCCCGCCAACGCCGGATCCGGCGCTGCAACGTGCGGAGTTGGCCGTCGGCCAATGGCAGGTCGGGCCGTCCCCGCAGGGTCTCGAAGATCGTCGTCGCCTCGAGGCTGGGAGCCTGGACTAACAGCGCCTCAATCTCCGGCCAGATGGCCGCGAAGGGGTCCGGGCGTGTGCGATACGCGCGAGGCACCCTGCGCTGACTGGGGAGCGGGCCCATCCGGTACCGCCGGGCCGTATTCTCGCTCATCCCCGCTCGTATGGCCGCTGTCGAAAGTGGTGTGCCGCTGCCAAGTTCCATCATCAGTCTCCTCACTTGCCGGTCCGTGACCATGCGCCCTCCCTTGGTAGAGCGGAGAGGGTACAGGACCGGCGGTTAGGAGGCGCGGCACCCCGCAGTTCTAGTTGTCGTTACCCCGCAATTCTAATTGTCGCTGAACAAATATCTCAGCGCCGGCGCCGCCAGCCCCAAAGAACGAGAGATGGCCTACCAGTCGTTTTGTGAGCGCCCCCTCAAGCTCAAACCCGAGCAGCTCCGGCAAGTGCTTGAGGAAGATGTGTGGGACCGATGAATCTCAACGATATTCCCGGCGGCAGCCTGTGCGTCATTGACACGAACGTCTTGCTCTATGCCGAGCAAGGGGTGTCGCCCCAAGCCCAACGGCTGATGCGGCGAATTGAACGGCGCGAACTGATCGGCGTAGTGCCGCAGCCGGTGTGGCAGGAGCTGACCCACAAACTCATGTTGGCGGAGGCGATGATGTTGGGGCAGATCACCGGTGGAAATCCGGCCAAGCAGCTTGGCGCCAAACCGGAGGTAGTCAAGCGCCTCACGATCTACCGCGACAAAGTGACGGCGTTGATCACGTTGGGTTTAGGGTTTGCAGCCTGCACCAGAACGGACCTGCTCGATAAAGCTCTGCCTCTTCAAGAGCGCTATGGTCTCATGACCAACGACTCGGTCATCGCGGCGATGGCCCTCCGTCTCGAAGCGGACGCCTTGGTCTCCGCAGACACGAGGTTCAAAGTCGTAAAGGATCTGAATGTCTATGCTCCCTCGGATCTGAAGATGGCCTAACTTATGCCGACACCGGATACGAAATGCGCGCATCGCGTCCCGTTCATTCTCTCCGCAGAATCGGCAGCGGACGCTGCCCCAGGATGCGAAAGGTCCCCAAGAAGCCGATCAGCACCGTGAACAGCAGGGTCAGGAGCACTCCCCCGACCAGTAGATCAAGGTGAAGCATCCAGCTCAGGTCGAAGATATAGCGAAGGACGGCCCAGGCGAGGGCGCTGGCCAGTCCCACTCCAATCAGCCCGGCCACCGTGCCCACCAAGAGGTATTCGATCGCAAAGGATCGCGCGACCAGTCCCCTCGTGGCCCCAAGGGCCTTCAGGATGACGGATTCGTAGAGGCGCCGGTAGCGGGTGGCGGCCAGCGCCGCCCCCATCACCAGTCCGCCCGTCACCACACAAAACAAGGCCACGGCCTGGATGGCCAGCGAGAGGCGGTCCAGGATTCGGGTCAAACTGTCCAGCACATCACCGATATTGATGGCCGTGACATTCGGGAATGCCGCGACGACGGCCTGCTGGAGGGGCACTTCATCCTGGGGCGGAACGCGGACGGTCGCCACGTAGGTCCACGGCGCGCCGTCGAGCGATCCAGGCGAGAGAATCATGTAAAAGTTGGTCGAGAAATTGCCCCAGTCGACTTTTCGGATGCTGCTGACTTCGGCGGTCATGGTGGCGCCTTGAATCTCCAGGGTGATGGTCGATCCCACATCGAGGCCCAAGGACTTGGCGGCCTCCTCTTCGACGGATACCAGCGGCTTGGCCGGTCGAGAAGCCGGAGGCCACCAGGCGCCGTTCACCACCACATTGTCCTTCGGTAAGGCATCCAGAACCGTGAGGACGTACTCCCGGGTGAGATACCAGGCCTTTCGTTTTTCCTCCATTCCTCCGGTGTCGGTCTCGTTCGGCTCCTCTGCCTTCACGAGTCGGCCATTCATGGCGTGGAGTCGTGAGCGAACGAGGGGGATCAGTTCCGGACTGAGGGCTCCCGATCGAGCATGGAGCAGACCGACAAATCCATCGGCTTGGTCCGGTTGGATGTCGATAAAGAAAAAGGTCGGGGCCTGGACCGGTCGGCTCTCGGCAAGCTGGGCCACCAGGGAGCGCTCGACCACGGCGACGGCGACGAGCACCATCACACTGATGCCCAGGGCCAGGATCACGCCGACGCCATGCCCCCCGGGGCGGCCCAGATTTCCGATGGCATACCGGGCGCCGATGGAGCGGGGCCTCGGCAAGGCACGGAGGCCGGAGAGTAACCCGGTGGCTCCGGCAAGCAGCAGCAGGACGGCGACGAGGAGCCCGCCCATGAACAGCCCGCCGAGTCGCCAGGACGAGGCCTGCCACATGGAAAGAGCGAGCAAGCCCCCTCCCACGCCGATCATGACGATCAGATCTTGCCCGCGGCGCAACCGACTCGCCAGGGCCTTGAGTCTGCACCAAAGAGGGGCAGGGCCCGGCCCTCTCTCGGAGGCGGCCACCTCCTGACGGAAGATTCTGCCCGGCTGCATCTCGCGGATTTGCCGGAGCGGCCACAAGGTACACAAGAGTGTCGTCAGGACGCCCAGGGCGAAGCCTTTGACGAGGGGAACGAGGGCCGCCCCACTCAATGCGCTGCTGAATTCCACCTGCGCCAGCAGATTCGATTGGAGCAGGCCGACGAGCGCCTGCGGCAACCAGGCTTGCAGGAGGAGGCCGAGCGCCACCCCGCAGGCAGAGCCTCCCATGGCCAGCATGAGTGTTTGAGCCAGGTAGATGGAGATCACTGTGCCCGATCCGGCGCCGAGCGTCTTCAGGACGGCGATGCTCTCGAGTTTTTCTCGAAGGAAGGCCTGCACCGACATGGCGACACCGATCCCACCCACGAACAGGGCGGTCAGCCCGATAAGGCTCAAATAGCGGGACAGTTGGTCCAAGAACTGTTTCAATTGCGGCTGGGCGTCACGATACGAAGAGACGCGGGCCGAGTCCGCTGCGAGGCGTCCTCGCAGCTCATGGAGGAGCGGCGGCGGCGACACCGTCACGGGAAGTTTCAAGAGGTAGCGCTCTCGCACCCGGCTCCCCGGTTTGACGAGATCGGCTCCGGCCAGACCCTGCTGCGAGATCAGCACGCGGGGTCCGAGGCTGAACATGTTGGCCATGCGATCCGGTTCTGTGGTGATCACGCCGGTGATCCGAAAGGTGGCCTGGCCGATCCTCAACGGTTGCCCCACCGACAGCCCCATGCGAATCAGCAACGATTCCTGGACCACGGCGCCGTGGCAAGCAGGGTGAGGGGTAAGGGGTAAGGGGTCAAGCGAGTGGGATGATTCTGAGCAGGAAGAAGCTGATGGAGCCAGCAGCTCGGGCAGCGGGACCTTGGGCTCAAGCGCGAGCTTGCCGTACAGGGGGTAATTGTCCTCGACCGCTTTGAGCTCGACCAATTGAGTGGCTGGGCGAATCGAGTCCCCTCCGTCCGTGACGGTGGCCGCCATGGCCACCAACTCGCTGGCATGGGAGATCTCGATACCGCGGGCGGCAAGGGACTGAAGCACCGCGCGCCCTGCCTCGGACAGCGCATGCGAGACACGAATTTCGAGATCGCCACCGAGGAGCCCGCGGGCTTCTCGAAGCACGGCACGTTCGACGTTGGCGGCGAAGAGGCCGATCCCCACCACCGCTCCGACGCCGAAGGCGAGGCACGTGAGGAAGTAGAGAAAGTGTCGCCACCCGGCACGGGTCTCTCGCCAGGCCATCTTGAGGAGAAAGAGGGTCATCGGCTTCCCAGGAAGCGGCGTCCAGCGAGACGGCTGAGTCACCGACGCGTCGGCACGCGCGTTACGATTCGGTTGAGGGCCTTTCACCCGTGACCAGATGATCCGAGACCACCCGGCCGTCACGGAGCGTGACGATTCGCTCCATGTGGCCGGCTAACAGCGGGTCGTGGGTCACCAACACCAGCGTCGTCCCATGCTCGCGATGCAGGTCCAACAGCAATTGAATCACCTGTTGCCCCGTTGCCGAGTCGAGATTGCCCGTGGGCTCATCGGCCAGCAACAAGGGCGGCCGGCAGGCAAAGGCCCGGGCCACGGCGACCCGTTGCTGCTCGCCGCCAGAGAGCTGGACGGGATAGTGGTGCAGGCGACCGTCCAGCCCGACGGCTTTCAGCAGCTCCGCCGCGCGCGTCTGAGCCTGAGGATCGTGGCGCAACTCCAGGGGCACGGCCACGTTCTCCAGCGCCGTCAGGGTGGGAATGAGATGAAACGACTGAAAGATGTAGCCGATCTTGTCCCGTCGATACCTGGCCAGGGCGTTCTCAGACAGGGTCGTAATCTCCATCCCGTCGAGCGTAATGGATCCGGACGTCGGTCGGTCCAGACCCGCGATCAGGCCGAGCAACGTCGATTTTCCGCTCCCTGAGGGCCCCACAATCGCCACACGTTGGGGATGGGGAATCTCCAGCGAAAGATCGTCCAGGATCGTGACAAGACGGCCGCCGGCCGGGAGCCGCATGACGAGTTGTTGGATGGTGATGAGGGGCATCAGTCGAATGTGGGTGCGGGCACGCATAAGAAGAGACGTTAACTGTTCAGGTGCAAAAGGAATCATAGAAATTGCGGAAAAAGGGGGGGCCTATCTTGCGAGGGCGCCGGAGCTTGATTTGATCTCTCAGGGACCGACCCTGGAGGAAGCCAAGCGGAATCTTCTGGAGGTCATCACCATTCAGTTCCACGAGATGAAAGAAATGGGGACGCTCGATGAGTATTTGGCGGAATGTGGGTTTATCAAGAAAGACAATCAGGTGATCTCAACACAAGAGGTGGTCGGGTTTGAGAAGGCCAAGGTCGTCGTCGGCTAATGCCCAAGCTGGGACCGGTCGACTGGAGGACCCTGGTAAGGATCTTCCAGATGTTTGGGTGCCGGTACGCGCGGAAAGAGGGATCGCACCATGTTCTCAGGTATCCCGGGGCGAAGCGAGCAGTGGTCATCCCGGAATATGACGAAATCGATGTCGAGATCATCAAGAATAACATGCGCACGGTGAATATGAGTAGGGAACAGTATTTTGAACTCCTGAACAAGCGGTAGCTAGTGCGGACACGACCTTCACCCCGTCCTTGTATTTCGCGCGCGTGACCCATCGCTCGTGGTCTGGTACGTCTCCCAGGGGCCTCGAAAAACCACATAGACCGTACCGACTGTCGTAACGATCTCACGCTCCGTGCCCCTTTGGCTTTTGCACCGACGCCGCACGCTCCGACGCAATGACTCAATAGACGTGATGCGCGCAACCGACGCGCGACTCAATGGCCGCGCCACGCGAGAGACCCTATGGACGCTACAGACGCTCCCGATGCAAGTCGTGATCCTGGCCGGCGGTCTCGGCACCAAGCTCCGTCCGCTCATCCTGACGGTGCCGAAACCGATGGTCCCCATCCATTTAGTGATGGCCGGTGGTGGCACGGACTTGACGCATGTCGCCGCCGGGGCGTACCTATTCCGGAAGCAAATAATGGAGAGGATTCCTGCCGGTGTAGCCTCTTCGCTCGAAGCGGATCTCACGCCGGACTTGGTCGGCTCGAACGACCTTGATGCCTATCTCGTCGATCGACCCTTCTATGACATCGGGACGTTCGAACGGTTGGCCTTGGCCGGCTGCGCCCTGCCGCATCCGTCGGAGTCGGTGTGACGCCACGATGCCATGGCGAGCACGATCGGCGGCAGGCACAGGGAGCGAACGGGCATGACGTGGCTCCACCAGAGCGGCACGGTGGCCTTCCCCCGCGGTCGGCTAGCCAAGGTTCCCGGTTCGGAGGTAGAATGCCCACAGATCGGGGTACGCCATGGGGCCGGTGATCACAGACATCGCCGCAATACGCGAACGTGACATCACACCGATCTTGGGGCAGGTCACCGAGATCATCAGGTGTCATCTACCCGAACAGTCCTTTCACATCCTGCTCTTCGGATCCTGGGCGACGCTGAAATCGGTTCCGACGTCCGACGTCCGACGTGGACGTGGGGATCCTGGGAGAGGAAACTGTTGCGTCGCTCGTCATGGCGCGCATTCGAGAAGAGATCGACAATCTCCCGACTCTGCGGAAAGTGGATGTCGTGGATCTGCGGACCGTTGACGGACGGGTGAGAGATCGCGTGCTCGATCAAGCGGTGAAGCTGGGGTAATGGACGCGAACGAGGCGGTCAACGCCTTCGCGCAAGCGCTCCGGCGCCTCCAGGAAGCGCTGGGAGAACCTGAGACCGCCATTGTCCGCGACGCGGCCATCAAGCGATTTGAGTTCACGTTTGAGTTGGCGTGGAAAGCCATTCAGCGCTGCCTGCGCGAGGAAGGCCTCGATTGCCGGTCCCCAAAGGGGTGCTTGCGGGAAGCGTTTCAACAGGGGCTCATTCCTGACGATCCACGCTGGATCGAGATGATCGACGACCGGAACCTGACCGCGCACACGTATGACGAAGAAACGGCCAAGACCATCTTCAAGCATCTCGCGGGCCATTCCGTGCGATTCGAGCAACTGCGGAAGGCCCTGGGCAACCATCGAGCGGGCTCCTGAGTGTTCCCACAGCGCGTCTCAAAGGACTCCTCCCGGCACACTTCCGGCTCGAAGAGCCGGTCATTCAGCACATCCCTTCGCTTCGGTCGACAGCCTGTGCGGTCTTGCAACTCTCAGTTCACACGTGTCTCGCGTGCCGCGTATCGCCCCCTCCCGCATCGCCCGACGCAATGACGCAATAGACGCGATGTACGCAACCGACGCCGGTGACCCCCTTCTTCCGGGGTCCCCCTCCGGCAGACGGCGCCATCGACGCTCCAACGCGACCGACGCGATAGACGCGCATTCATCGCCGGCCGGGACGTGACGGTCCTCTGGACACCGCCACCCCTTTGGCCTAAAGTGATTCAATCTCGAACCGTGGACCTCACACATCGAATGGGACAAGCATGAAAACCCTGACTATCCGAACGACGATCGGAGCCGATCGGCAATTGACTATCCGGTTGCCGGACGATGTCCAGGCGGGCCCGGCTGAAGTCGTCGTGATCCTGAATCCATTGGCAGAGGGAGTTGATCTCCAAGCCCGAGGATGGGCGGAAAGCGAAGCTGCCGAGACGCGAGCACGTCTTAAATCCTTTGAGGCGGATTGGAAAGCGGCAGGGATGGAAGCCTACGATGCCCTGTAATCGGAGCGATGTCGTGCTCGTGCTGTACCCCCACGCCGATCTGCGAACCGCCAAGAAACGTCCCGCGCTGGTCGTGCAGTCGGACAATGTCGAAACGGGACTCCCCCAACGGATCGTCGTCATGATCACGAGCAATGTGGCGAGGAGTGGTCCGACGCGTGTCCATGTTCGCCGAGAAAGCCCGGAAGGGAAAGCCATGGGAATTCTGATGGATTCAGTGATCGTCACAGATAACCTCGCCACATGCCTTTGGCCGGTCCTGGCACGGCTCACCTTCGCAGCAGCCGGCACGTGCCACGCTGACTTCCGCTCCGACGCAATCGACGCTCTTCCATAGTGGTAATGATGGTCTCGCTGACCTCTTCGTGTGAAACCGCCCCGTGAGCGAGTCACGGACCGCACATCGCGTCATTGGGCATGACGACCGCCGGCCCGTTCGCCAGATGCATGGCTGGACCGTTGGTGACGAGTGATCGTAAATCGGGTGGCACGAACCGCAATTGAAGATACGCATTGATCCGCATACTCTGGCGCGGGCCGAAGAACGTGGGGCCGATGTCGAGGAGATCCGAGACGTCATTGAAACAGGGAGTCCTTCCCAGGCCGGGCGTGGTCGGGTTGGAAAGGCCAAGGTATATGTGTTTAACCGGAACCGCCACGGGAATTTCTATGAAGAGAAGCGTGTTGAGGTGATTTACACGCAAGAAGGTGATACCCTTGTGACCGTCACAGTGTATGTGTTTTACGGCAAGTGGGAGGCGCAAGAGTGAAAATCTACTACGATGACCGAGCTGACCTGTTGTATCAGCGGTTCGACGAACGGAAGCAGGAGCTGATGAACAGGCGGGTTGCGGAAGATGTTGTCCTCGACATTGGTGCAGAGGGGAAAATTGTCGGCATCGAAATCCTGGATGCCTCAAAACATCTGGACCTGGCTAAACTTCTCCCAGTCCAGTTCGAACCGTTGAAATCTGCCTGAGCGCAGACTCCTCGCTGCCGTGATCTGATCCTTGCCTACCACCCCTTTGACGCAACGACAGAGCCGACGCCCCATACAATCGATGCCCCTCCATGCAAGTCGTGATTCTGGCCGGCGGTCTCGGAACCAGGCTCCGTCCGCTCACGCTGACGGTGCCCAAGCCGAGCACGTTCAAGAACACTTTGAGGATGGTCGTCGCTGGGGAGTCTCGATATCCTATTCGTGTGAGATCGCCCGGCGCTTTATTATGCAGCGTTCCGCCTTCATCGGTCAGAGTTCAGATGTCTGGCGTCAATTAGATTTGAGGGTTGGCGACAATTAGCACTGCAGGGTCCGTCCTCCGGTTAAGGGAGCCGTCCGGGCTCCGTCGATGCCGTCGTGGTTCGCGTTCATTCCCAGGGCCCTCTTCGGGTCAGGCCCCCGCTGCGACAGATGAGGCCTGGCTTCTCGCCTTGGCGGCCTGTGCCCGATAGCTGGGGATCGGGAGTTCCAGAATCACCGCATGATGGACCACTCGATCCACCGCCGCGGCCGTCGTCATCGGGTCTTTGAAGATCTGGTCCCACTTGCTAAACACCAGATTGCTCGTG
>SWDL01000163.1 GCA_005116795.1 Nitrospira sp.
AGCATCCAGGGACGGAATTCGTACATGGAGAGCCGGCTGGTGATCGCCCCGACCGGACAGATCTGGATGCATCCGCCGCAGAATTCGCAGTCCAGCTCGTGGGTGGTGAAGTGCTTGATCTCCGTCATGGTCCCGCGCCCCACCGGCGCCAGCGCCTTCACGTCCATCACCTCGTCGCAATACCGGACGCACCGGAGGCACTGGACGCAGCGGTTCATCTGCTTCTCGATGAGCGGACTGAAATACTCCTTCTGGAAGATCCGTTTCACCTCGATGAACCGGCTGGTCGTCGGCGTGTACTCGTGCGAGAAGTCCTGCAGGTCGCACCGGCCGCCCTGATCGCACACGGGGCAATCGAGTGGATGGTTGGCCAGGATGAATTCCAGGACGGACTTGTGGGCGTCGTTCACCACCGTCGTGGCGGTCCGCACGACCATCCCTTCGCCCACCGGCGTGCTGCAGGCTGTCTGGAGTTTGGGCATGCGCTCGACTTCGACCAGGCACATGCGGCAATTGGCGTCGGGCTTCAGCTTCGGGTGATAGCAGAAATGGGGAATCATCACGCCCGCCTGACGCGCCGCTTCGATCACGAGGGTGCCTTTCGGCACCGTGATCGTCTGATCGTCGATCGTGACTTTGACCGGATCGGTGTTCGGCATCGTCTTCAGAAAGTAAGAAGGGGTGATCGAATCAGTTGTTCATCGAATCATTGACGATGGTTTCATTGTCAATGGACAATTGAATCAATGATTCAAATGGTTCAATTCCCCGCTCAATGTCGCCCTGCCGGCATCAGCAGCCCGGACCCGGACCCGTGCCCGTCGACCGCGTGATGCGCCGCGGCCTTGATCAGGGCCTCGTACTCGTGGCGCCAGTACTTCAACGTGCTCTCGATCGGGGCCACTTCGGCGTCCCCGAAGGCGCAGACCGTCCGTCCCGCGATGTTCTTGCAGAGCTCCGTGAGCGTATCGAGGTCCGTGGTCCGCCCACGGCCGTCCAGAATCCGTCGAAGCGTCTGCGTCAACCAGGAACTGCCTTCCCGGCAGGGGCTGCACTTGCCGCAGGACTCATGGTAGAAAAATTCCATCAGGCGGAGTGCGGCCCACACCATACTGGTGCCCTCTTCCATGACCGTCACACCGCCGGAGCCCAGCATCGAGCCGGCCTGCGCCACTGATTCGAAGTCCAGCTTCACGTCCAGATGCTCCGGTGTGAGAAAGGGGGCCGACGCGCCCCCCGGGATGAACGCCTTCAAGGGCTTGTCCGATCGCATCCCGCCCGCATGCTCATAGACCAGTTCACGCACCGTGATGCCCATCGGCACTTCATAATTGCCGGGCCGCTTCACATGGCCGCTCACACAGAAGACCCGCGTGCCCGTGCTCTTGGGCGGCGAGCCGATCGAGGCGAACCATTCGGGTCCGCGATCGACGATGTGCGGCAGGTTGGCCAGCGTTTCGACGTTGTTGACCACCGTCGGCTTGCCGTAGAGCCCATGCGTCGCCGGGAAGGGAGGCTTGACGCGGGGGAGACCGCGTTTGCCTTCGAGCGACTCGAGGAGCGCCGTTTCTTCACCACAGATGTAGGCGCCGGCGCCGCGGTGGACCCAGACGTCGGCGGTGATCCCGCTGCCGAGGACGTTCGTTCCGATGTAGCCTGCGGCGCGGGCCTCGCCGATGGCCTTCTCAAGAATCCGGGCTCCCAACACGAACTCGCCGCGAATGTAGATGTACGACGTTTCGGCTCCGATGGCATAGGCGGCCAGGACCATGCCTTCCAGCAGTTGATGGGGGTCGCGCTCCATGAGTTGACGGTCCTTAAACGTCCCGGGCTCGCTCTCGTCCGCATTGCAGCAGAGATACTTCGGACCCCGATAGTCTTTCGGCAGGAAGCCCCACTTCACGCCGGTGGGGAAGCCCGCACCGCCGCGTCCTCTCAGACCGGACTTCATGACCAGTTCGGTGACGCCGGCGGGCGGAATCTTGCCGAGGACTTTTCGCAAGGCCTGGTAGCCGCCGGCGCGCTCATACTCCTCGCGCAAGCCGGTATACCCGGGCTGCATCATGTTCTTGGTCAGAATGAGTTCGTATTGCCGCATGCCAGTCGTGCCTGTCAATGGTCATCAGTCATCGGTCACTGGTCTATGGAAGCAGAAGAAGTCATTTGTCACTAGTCATTGGTGAAGAAGTCTCGCTCCCACGCCCAATGACTGTTGACGCATGACTAATGACCTCTGCTGCCACCGTTGACGCATGACTATTGACATCTTTCTCCCGCCGGTTCCGGCCACATGAACGGTCCTGTCTTGAGCGGCGATGTCCCGTCCCGCTTCAGGTCCGCCAGGATCCGGTCCACCTTGTCTTCCGTGAGGCGCTCGTAATACTCATCGTTGATTTGCATCATCGGACCTGTGCCGCAGGCGCCGAGGCACTCCACCACGCTCAGCGTGAACAGCTTGTCCGCCGTGGTCTCGCCGGGACCGACTCCCACACGGGTGTTCAGCCAGCCGATGACGGTGTCCGAGCCGACCAGGGCGCACATCAGCGACTTGCAGACTTGAATGTGAAACCGCCCCACCGGCTTCAGATTCAGCATCGTGTAGAACGTCACGGTTTCGTAGACCTGCGACGGGGTCAGGCGCAGAAGGCCGGCAATTTCCTTCATAGCCGCCTCGGTGACATACCCATCCTCCTCCTGGGCTAGGTACAGCAGCGGCAGCAATGCCGATCGTCTCACCGGGTAGCGCGACAGGATGTGGTCTATCTCGGTCTTGTACTTTTCGCGTAACATCACTCTACGGGCTGGATGGTTGATGTTTGATGGTTCATGGTTTACGCAGGATGCCTGCACGGCCTCGGTTTTCTTCATCAACCATTGACCATCGACCATTCATCATTGACGTCTTCTCACCGGTCGCATTCTCCCATCACGATGTCGTATGTCCCGAAGATCGTGATGATGTCCGAGATCAAGTACCCGCGCGCCATGTGGTCGAAGGCGCCCATATGGATAAACGACGGGGCGCGAATCTTGAGCCGGTAGGGGCGGGGGCTTCCGTCGCTGACGATGAAAAAGCCCAGTTCTCCCTTCGGCGCTTCCGTGGCGCAGTAGGTCTCGCCCTTGGGCGGTTTGAACCCCTGGGTGAAAATGATGAAATGGTGAATCAAGCTCTCCATGTCCCGCATCACGTTGGCTTTCGGCGGGGGAATCACCTGGGGCATGTCGGCCACGATGGGCCCCTCCGGCATCTGATCCAGGCACTGCTTGACGATGCGCGCGCTCTGGCGCATTTCTTCCATTCGCACCCAGTACCGGTCGTACGTGTCGCCGTGCTTGCCCACCGGCACTTCCCACTCCACCTTGCCGTAGGCGCCGTAGGGCTCCAGCTTCCGGACATCATAGGACACGCCGGACCCCCGGAGCGTGGGGCCGGTGAGGCCGAAGTTGATGGCGTCCTCCGCCGAGATGACGGCGACGTTTCTGGTCCGCCCGATCCAGATCCGGTTGGTCTGGAGCAGCTCCTCGTACTCGAAGATGTGTTGGGGAAACGTGTCGAGAAAGGTCTTGAGGCGAACCACCAGGTCCGGGGTGAAGTCGCTGTCGACCCCACCGATGCGAAAGTAGTTCAGCGTCAGGCGGGCGCCGCAGAGCTTCTCGAAGATGTCCAGCAGGACCTCGCGCTCGCGGAACGTCCAGAAGAACACGGTCATCGCACCGATGTCCAGCGCCTGCGTGCCGAGCCAGAAGAGGTGCCCGAGGATCCGCTGCATCTCCGCCACGATCGTCCGGATGTACTCCGCCCGTTCGGGGATCGGAATCCCGACCAACTTCTCGACCGCGCGCACATAGGCGTAGTTGTTCGTCATGGAGCAGACGTAGTCGAGCCGATCGGTGTGCGGAATGATCTGCATATAGTGCAGGCCCTCCGCCAGCTTCTCGACGCCGCGGTGCAGATACCCCAGGTCGGGGGTGGCTTTCACGATCCGTTCTCCATCCAGTTCCAGGACGACCCGCAACACGCCGTGTGTGCTGGGATGTTGCGGCCCCATGTTCAGGAGCAGCTCTTCCTGCCGGCGCGTGGAGCCGGGCGACACGGGTTCCGCGCGGAACGCCTGCTTCTCCGCCTCAGAGACCTCGCTCTCCGGCGTGCCGGCCATGGGTTCGTCGAATCGCGGCAGAAAGGGAAAGTGGCTCCGCCAGCCCTTTCCCTCGGTCGGAAAATCCTTCCGAAGCGGATGGCCCTCTTCATAGTTATCGGGCATGAGGATTCGGCGGAGGTCCGGGTGGCCCAGGAACGTGATTCCCATCAGGTCATAGACCTCGCGCTCCATGAAATTGGCGCCCTTCCAGATGTGGCAGATCGACGGAATGCGCGCGTCCTCCTCGGTGATGCGGGCCTTCAGCCTGACGCGGGTTCCGTGGGGCAGCGACAGGAGCTGATAGATCACCTCGAACCGCTCCGGGTCCGCCGGATAGTCGGCCGAGCAGACGTCCGTGATGTGGTCGAACAGCGCCGTGGGATCGTCGTGGAGGAACTGGGCCACCTCGAGGAGGCGATCCGCCTTCACCCGCACGGCGAGTTCCTGCCGGGCCTGATCCTCAACGACACCCAGGACGGCCTCCGGGAATCTGGACTTCAGTATGTCGAGTAGAGGATGCATGGTTCCTATTCGCGAGAAGTGCGCGACTCGCGAGAGAAGTGAGACTTGCCAGTCACGCCTTTCCCGCCTTGCTCGCCCGTCTCGCGGGTTATTTCACGAACACCTTCTCCCGCTGGATCTTCTCTTGTAACTTCAACAGTCCGTCCAGAAGCGCCTCCGGTCGCGGGGGACACCCCGGGATATACACATCCACGGGCACGATCTGATCGACCCCCTGGACCACGCTGTAGCTATTGTAGTGGTTCCCGGATGTAGCGCAGGAGCCCATGGAGATCACATAGCGGGGCTCCGGCATCTGATCGTAAATGCGCCGGATGACCTCCGCCATCTTGCGTGTCACCGTCCCGGCCACGATCATGAGATCCGCCTGCCGGGGCGAGGCCCGGAACACGCCTGCGCCGAACCGGTCGATGTCGTAGCGGGACGACACCGACGCGATCATCTCAATCGCGCAA
>SWDL01000164.1 GCA_005116795.1 Nitrospira sp.
CCGCGCGGCCTTCCTCGATGACCTCCTTGACAGTCTTGTCCTTGTCGAGCTGCGGCTCCTGCTCCAGCAAGCCGACCGTATAGCCCTTCGAGCGGGTCACCTCGCCGACGTAGTTCTGATCGGCGCCCGCGATGATCTTCAGCAAGGAGCTCTTGCCGGAACCATTCAGCCCCAGCACCCCGATTTTCGCGCCATAATAGAAGCCGAGATAGATGTCCCGGAGTACTTGTTTCTTCGGGGGGTAGACTTTTCCGACACCGACAAGCGAAAAGATAATCTGTTTATCGTTCGTAGCCATTCCTCTCCTTCACGATGAGTCAGAAAGTTCGAATGTCAGACGGTCACGAGTCAGGAGCCAGTCCCGACGTTCAGACCTTGAGACATGTGAACGTGTGGACGTTGGAACTGGGCTTGCCCTTGCCCATCCAAATTACCAAAGCTGATGCTGATACTCAATGGTCCAGCGCGGCGGCGCTTCGGCCGATAACAGAACGCGCGTCATTCGTCGCTCCTGCAGCAGGCGAGGAGATGTATCTGTTGATCTGTCGATCTAATGATCTGATGACTGGTCGGAGATTCCGACAAACCAATAGATCAACAGATCATCAGATTCCGAAAGTATTCGCCGAAAGACGAGAGCCGCCTGACTATCGACGCCCCATGGATTGACCAATGATATCGGCTGATTCCCCCTGGCGCGCCCTCGCGCATCGCAACTTTTCTCTGTTCCTGGTCGGACGGGGGGTCACGCTCTGCGGCATGTGGATGCAGACCATGGCACAGGCCTGGCTGCTCTATCGACTCACGAGTTCTCCCTTCCTGCTGGGGGTGCTGGAGTTTCTCCTGCGCGGGCCGCTGCTGGCCTTCGGCCTGTTCGGCGGCGTGCTGGCGGACCGCTGGCCTCGACATCGGCTGCTGTTCGTGGCGCAGAGCCTCTTGCTGGTGCAGGCGGCGCTGCTGGCGGCCTTGACGTTGAGCGGACTGATCACCGTATCCTGGATCTTGGGGCTGGGGCTGCTGTTCGGCCTGATCAGCGCGGTCGACGTGCCCGTTCGACAGGCCTTCGTCACAGATTTGGTCCCCCACGAGGACATTCCCTCAGCGATCGGACTCAACTCGTCCATCTTCAATGCGACCCGCATGATCGGCCCCAGCCTCGCCGGCCTGTTGGTGGTGGCGCTTGGAGAAGGCCCCTGTTTTCTGATCGGCGCGGTGGGCTTCTTGGTGATCTTGGGCTCTCTGGCCGCCATGCGGATTCCAGCGGCGCCCCCCACGAGCCACGGGCCTCTCCTGTCGCAGATGAGGGAGGGGCTCCGCTATGCCTGGCAGACCCCGCAGGCGCGCGCCATGATCCTGATGTCCGCCGGCTTGAGCGTGGTCGCCATGCCCTACTCCACCCTCCTGCCCGTGTTCGCGCGCGATGTGCTGCAGAGCAATGCGGCTGCCATGGGATGGCTGATGGGCGCCAACGGCCTCGGCGCACTGGCGGCGGCGCTCCGGCATGCCCGACGTCGCAGCATGGATGGGATCGTCGGTTCGATCATCGGCGCCGTCTTCCTGTTCAGTCTCGGTCTGCTGCTCCTGGCCTGGAGCCGGCATATGATCCTGTCGCTGTTCGCACTCGCCGCCATCGGCTATGGGATGGTCAGTAGTCTGGCAGGCGGCAATATCCTCCTCCAGATGACGGCGCCGGAATCGCTCCGGGGCCGGGTGGCCAGCCTCTATGCCACCCTCTCACTGGGGACGACCATCTTCGGCAGTCTTCTGGCCGGATTCGGCGCGTCCATCGTCGGCGCCCCACTCACGGTGGCCATCGGCGCGGCACTCACGTGTGCGCTGGCCTTGTGGGGCTGGGGCGTGCTGCATGGCTCCGGGTCATCCTCTCAGTCGTCCTCCGCTATTCCGGCCACGGATCGGCCTTCACGTCCTCTCGATTGAGACGACCGGACCGGCTCATCCCGTCAGACCAGATGAATCAGTCGCCCAATTACCAGATGACTGCTGTGGCACGGCCGTTGCTCATCTTCCTCGGTCCGAGAAACACGATCTGAGCACGGCCTCGTCGGTCCGGCCAGCGGATTCGCGGACTTCCGCGAAGGAGGCCTGGTGGTCGCTGCGAGACCGCCCGGCAAGGACCAGCGCGCAAGGAGCAAGAAGTGCCGAGCACGGAGCGAAGACTGCCACAGGTCGCGACAGGGCAGAGACCACCTCCCCGTCCATGGATGGGGCTGGGGCTCTCGCTCCTGGTCTCTCTTGCCGGTGGCCTCGCGACCATCGCAATCGGATGGGCCGCTGAGGCGCCTCCCGTGACCTCACCTGAGGCGTCTGCCCCCGATGTCGCACCCACGCCTCCGGCCCTTGCGCCACCACCTCCGCGCGCATGGCACGTGGAGGTGTCGATCCGGTACTGGGCCCCCTCGCTCCATGGAAGATTTTTCAGCGCCGAAGGGGGGAATGCAGGTACGACCGCTCGCTTTGCAACCGACTTGGGCCTCCCCGAACACAAGAGCTTCTGGTATCCCATCGTGACGGCGCACCTTGGCGAGCGTCATCGGTTGACCTTTTCCTATCTCTCCCTGCGCTATACTGCCGATACGGCTGTAAACCGGGCGTTGAACCTCCAAGGCCAATCCTTCACGGTCGGGGCCCCATTGCACTCGGAGGCCAAGATCAAAGACCTGTCGGTCGCCTACGACTACCTGGCCTGGAAGCGTGAAAAATGGACGGGATTCGTGGGGGGGCAATTGCATTACTTCGATGCGGCGGTGACGCTGAACAGCACCGGCGTGAATGTCAGCGAGAAGGCCAAGATTCCCATCCCCACGATCGGCGGCGGCGGCGAATACCAACTGCGTGACTGGGCCATCGTGAAGGGCGACTATCACGTCTTCGCCATTCCCGTTGGGGATCTGCGTGGGTCACTACAGGATGGGCAGATCGGCGTCACCGTCGATCTGCTCGGCATGGTCGGTCGAGAGCCGCGCGTGATCTGCAGCATCTTCTCATCCTTGGAATGCGTGCGCGTCGAGCCATCCTACCTGGACGGCTGGTCTGTGTCGGCCGGATTCCGATACTTCCGCATCCTGGCCAAGGATGCCGGCACGACCTCGATCGACTGGCTCCAAAAGGGCCCGACCTTCGACCTCACCTATCGCTTCTAGCCCCGGATGTCAGTACAGAAATCGTCGCTGGCCCGGACCTCCGTTTTTTGTCTCCTAGTGCCCCCTTTTGCCGTGCCTCCTCTCAATTCATCCGACGCCCCGACCCCTAAGTCTTGACGAGAACGGGGATTTCACGGCGCCCCTGGAGGGCCCCGGTCTTGCGAGCTTGCGTATTCTTCATTCTAAATTCTAAGGAGGAATTATGGCGGCACGTCGTGGTGGGATGGGAGTTCCGCGTCGGGATCTCCTGATGTTGGGCGCCTGCTTCGGCGTCTTCATCGGGCTCGGCGGGCTGGGGCGTACTTCGGAAAACACCTTGAAACCGGCCTTGGCCCCTATAGCTTACCCGGATCACGCAAGCCGACGGATCCCGGCCCGATGATGGAAATGGGTCCGTTCACCGTCAATCTGACGGACGGCGAGCAACCCCGCTTCATGCGGACCACCATCATTGTCGAGTTCGATAAAGCGGCCTCCCTCAATGAGGCAAAGAAGCGAGAGTCCGACGTGAGTTCCGCCATCACCGCCGCGCTGGCCACCACCTCCTATCAAGCGGCCCGCAGCTACACCGGGAAATCGGCCATGCGCACCAAGCTGGTCGACGAGATGAACCGCACCATGCCCAACCAGGGCGTGCGCGCCGTCTACTTCCGCGACCTCATCATGGAGTAGCCCTCCCTCTCCGTCCGATATCGACCGGGATGCGCCTGTCCCAGAGGTATGGTAGAGTCTGCCAGAATCGGTCGAGCCGTCTGCGGGGACCACCCCTCCCGGTTCGGGCCTCACACCGTTGCCCGTTCACGAAAGGATCAGACCATGATTCGCCATTCACCAATTTCACAGGCTGCGACCCTGGGCATCGCCTGTCTGCTGCTGGGTCTCTCGGGATGCGCGGCCGATCCCTATCAACAGCGGGCAGATGTGGTCAAGAGCCACGTCGAAAGCTTTTATGACAGTCTGAAGACGGATCGCGTGGAGAGCGCCCTGCACGCCAACCACAAGATCGAAGCGATGGCCACAGAGATGGGCGAGTCCATTCGGAAACGGATGCAGCAGCCCGGCATGAATCAACCGGACCAGGAGTGGGCCTTACTCAAGACCACCAACGAAACCGCCGCCGAAAACTGGATGGCCCTGGCCCGCTACTTCACGGTCAAGAAACAGTACGACCAGGCGCGCACCACCTACCAGCGCGTGATCAGCACCTACCGCAGCACGAACAACGGCAGCTACGCGGACCAGGCGACCCGCGGCCTCAAGGATTTGGAGATGCTCACGCCCGCTCCGAGCAAGTAGGACGGACTCCTCACTCTTTACTCCTTACCCCTCACGCGTTACGTTCTGGCCTTCCCGTCATCCAGATACCGATGCTGCCAATCCAGCCAAGCATGCCCGAGTTCGTGGGCAAGGATATAGCGGCGGCGTGTAATCGGAAGCCGCTTGCGGATGTAAATGGTCCGGGTCTCATCGTCCCAGACCCCGTCCGCGTTCCGGTCCCGCTCGTTCATTTCTTGATCAGTGAGCTGCCGGACGGTAATTTTGTAGCCAAAGGGCAGCACCACGCGCGAGGGAATCCTCATGTGTCGCACCCTCAGGACTTGGCCATTCACAGGTTGCATCGCCCCCCATTCTACCTTGTCCCGCGTCCTGCTTCCGCAAGTTCTTTTAACCAGTTGATTTATATAGAGAATAGGTCGTTACGCCTATGCCAGGTGGCATCGCGGAAACCACAGACCCTCACCGTGAGCTGAAACAAGGGGCGCTCGGAATCCCGCTCACGCTCCACACCCGACATGACGGAAGAGTCTGATAGATTGGAAGAATCGCTGAACGTCGTGAGGTGTCGCTCTTATCCCAACGTGGCCTGATTCACGTCCGCTGTCGATGGGGCCGGAGCAGGCACCACGGACTGGTTGACGATCGGCGATTTCCCAGCCCGCTGGTGCTTCATCGTCAAGGCTGTCGCCAACAGGACAAGCACCGCCGTGAGGCCCACGAGAGCCCCGAGCGAGAAGAGGCTAAGCAGGGTGACACCATTACGAGCCATCAGAACGCCCTCCCAAAAATGCCGACGATCCGTCTCACTGTCACTTGTATCAGAGACAGGCTCTCTCCCCAATTCCACAGAGGGCGGGCGACCTCTTCGGAAGCAGGGCGAAGGGTCCCTCGTCGGGGTCCCTCGTTGGCGGCCATTAGGACGATCAGGCGCGCTGCCCCCCCTTGTTCGCCCCTGGGGGTCGGCGTATCATGGGGACCTCGTCCAGAAGGAGGCCTCCTCATGAATCAATCTCCCTCCGGTCAGCCCCCGCGTCTCGTATCGTTAGGTCGCACCATCGAACGACTCAGAGCGCAACTCGATCAGATGGCGCCCTTCTTCCAGAAGACCTCGAGCCGACCGGCTGTGAGTCTCGATGAGTTTGACGGCGAGACGGAACGGCTCATTCAGAGCGCCTTCGGCGAGGCCTCGGACATGTTGGATGCCTATGAGTACGCGCAGGTCGGAGAAGCCGGCGGACTGGTGAACTTCCCCGACGAAGCGCCGGAGGGGGGCTCCGGCGCGCGTGACATCGATCGGGAAAGTCTGAATCAGCGCAAGCGAGTCGTCGAAAGCTGTATCGCAGAACTGGAGGGGCGGCGGGTTGTGCTCGCCAAGAAAAAGAAACTGGGCCGCGCCACGATCATCGGGCCGCAAGTGGGCGACCATATGAGCCCCGAGACGCGGACCGTCTCGGGCGGCGCCACGCTCACAGACGCCAGCCGGCTGATGCAGGAATGGAAAATCGGCTCGTTGCTCGTCACTGATGACCGCCGCTATGTCGGGGTGATCTCGGACACGGATCTCGCCCGCGAAGTAGTGGCGCGAGGCCTCGATCCCCTCACCCCCGTCAAGCAGGTCATGCGAACGCCGCCCATCACCATTGAGAGCACTCGCCCGATTATTGAGGCCGTCCGCCTGATGAAGGACAAGGGCACGCGCCATCTGGCCGTGACGGACGGGGACAACCTCGTCGGGGTCATCTCGGTCTCGAATGTGCTGCGGTATTACTCCGGCGTCGTCTAGCGCTCTCCGCATGCGCCGCGTCACGACGTTCTCGATCTCTCGCCTCGGTGGCGCGGTGTCGCTTCGCTCTCGAACCTCGAAAGACGCGGCGATGAAGGCGGCGGGTCGCGCGGCTCCGGCCAGTCTGGTGGCCGGCGCCATCGAGCATGCGCTCACGTCACCACGGCCCAAGACCCGCTACCTGATCGGGTTCGATGCGAAGATCCGTGCCCTCCTGAGCGCCATGCTCCCCGATCGCCTCCAAGACCGCCTCCTCACCTGGGCCATCAAGCTTCCGCCACGGACATAAGGCATATGGCACCACCGATTCTGTTGAGTTGTGAGTCGATCAGCAAAACATACGGCGTGAAGGCGCTGTTCGAGGACTTATCCTTCGCGCTCTTCGAAGGCGATCAGGTGGGAGTGGTCGGCCCCAACGGGTCCGGGAAGTCCACGCTGCTCAAGATTCTCGCCGGAATTGAAGCGCCGGATCGCGGCACGCGAACCGTCCGCCGTCAACTCCGCGTGGGCTACGTCCCCCAGGAGCCGATGTTTTCGGAACACCACACGATCGACGAGGTGCTCGCGCAGGTGTTG
>SWDL01000165.1 GCA_005116795.1 Nitrospira sp.
GCAGGACGGCTCTGACAGATGCAGGCAGGCGGACAAGCTGACGCATGCCCAACAGTAGGGTGACAGATGGACTGGAGTCAAGGCGGCGTCGGGACGAATCGGTCGGCGGCGTGGGCGGATGGGCTAGGCCGTTTGTTGGAGGAGTTCTCGCACCTGTTGGAGCAGCACGTCTCGATCAAAGGGCTTTAGAAGGGTCCGAGAGGCGCCGAGGTGTTTGGCGGTGAGAAGCAGGTTGGTCAGCTTCGCGGCCCCCCCCCCGTGATGGCAATGACCTTGGATTGAGGATCGAGCTTCCGTAGGGACGTGATGACTTCGAATCCGTCCATCTCGGGCATGAGGACGTCGGTAATGACCAGATCCGGTTGATCGGCCTTCCAACTCTTCATGGCCTCCTTGCCGTTGATGGCCTCCCGTACGCGAAAACCGGCCACCTCCAGCATTTGCCGGAGCATGGCGCGCACCTGCGCGTCGTCTTCGACGATGAGGATGTCGGCGGAAATGGCTTCCGGTGTGTCAACCATACGATGATGTGTCTTCTATACCTGATCGCGATGACCGATTCAAGGCCTGCCGAATGGCCTGGTCCACCTCCGCCGCTTCCAATGGTTTCATCAGGCAGGCCGAAATTCCAAGCTCCCGCGCCTCGTGTTCGCTGACCCCCTGCGTATAGCCCGTGCAGAGAATGACGGGAAGATCCGGTCGGGTCCTTCTCAGCTCCCGTGTCAGGGCTTCGCCGGTCATCCCCGGCATGGTGTGGTCCGTCATGACGAGATCGAAGGCGTCGGGGGCGTTCCGGAACTGCCCCAGGGCCAGAACCGGGTCCGTCATGGCGGTGACGCGGTAGCCCAGGTTACCGAGCATCTGTTCCGCGAGGTGCGCCAGCATGGTCTCGTCGTCCACAAACAGAATCCGCTCCGATCCCCCGCGGGCTGCGGTCGTCGAGCCGGCAGCGGGGTCTGCGACCGAGACGAGTTTCGGGAGATACACCGAGAAGGTGGAACCCCGACCCGGTTCGCTCTGCACGGTGATCGTCCCGCCATGACTGGTGATGATGCCCAGCGCGGCGGAGAGCCCGAGTCCGGTGCCTTCGCCGACTTTCTTGGTCGTGAAGAAGGGATCGAAGATGCGGGCCATCACCTCCGGGGTCATGCCGACACCCGTATCGCGAACCGTCAGGCGGATGTGAGGCCCCGGCTTGAGAGGGGGATGGGCGGTAGCGAACGACTGGCCCAGATCGACCTCTTCGAGGCGTAACTTCAGGGTGCCGCCCGCCGCCTGCATCGCCTGGGCGGCATTCGAGCACAGGTTCATCATGACTTGTTGTACTTGCGTGGGATCCGCCGACACTTGACTTCCCGCCGCCTGGAGGTCGATGTGCATGTCGATCGTCGTCGGGATCGACGCGCGAAGCAGGGTCATCGCTTCCTGGAGCAACTGATCCAGCGCAATGACCTCCCGTTGCGGCTCCCGTTGCCGGCTGAACGCCAGGATCTGCTGAATCAAGCCTTTCCCGCGCCGCCCCGCCACCAGCACTTGATCCAAATTCTGCCTGGCTCGGCTGTCGGACGCGACTCCGTCCTGAGCCAACTCGGTGTAGCCGACCATGGCGGCGAGAATGTTGTTGAAGTCATGCGCGATGCCGCCGGCCAGCGTGCCGATGGCCTCCATCTTCTCGGCCTGCCGCAGGCGCTGTTCGAGCCGCTTGCGCTCGGTGATGTCCTCCGAGATGCCGAGCAGAAACTGCGGTCGGCCCGTCTCATCCAACAGCGGGATTTTCTTCGTGTGGAGATAGCGAGTCCCCCCGGTCTTGGTCTGGATCGGTTCTTCGGGAATATCCATGAGGCGGCCCTGTGAGAGCACCTCCCGGTCCTTGGCGGTAAAGAAGTCGGCTTGCTCTTTGGGGAAGAAATCATAATCGCTCTTCCCGAGCATCTCCTGACGAGGGATACCCAAGAGGTCTTCACCGGCTCGGTTGAATTGCACAAAGCGGAGATCCCGCGCGCCCTTGACAAAGACCATGTGGGGCAGGTTTTCGAGGATCGACGCGACCAGGCGCTCCGACCGATCAGCTTGTTGTGCCAATTGCTTGCGCTCGGTGATGTCCCGCATGAAGCAATGGTGGCCGAGGAGAGTTCCGTCCCGACCGGTTCGTTTGACCAGCAGGACGTGCTTGAAGAATAACGAGCCGTCCTTCCGCACCGCCTGGGCCTCGTATTCTCCCTTGCCCTCCGACAACATTCGCTGGTAGGCCTCGACCGCCATCTTCCTATCATCAGGGACGACTGTCGGTGTCCAGTCCGCGCCGATGAGCTCGCTGCTCTCATAGCCCAGCATGCGCGCGTACGCGTCGTTGACGCTCTCGTACCGACCCTCGGGATTCAGGAGCGAGATGCCCGGCATGGCGTTCACGAGCGCGAGGTGCAGTTCCCTCAGCTCCTCTTCCGCATGCTTCTGCTCGGTGATGTCTTCGCAGACGACGAGGGCGACTGGCCCAATTCCTGCTGCTGCTGCTGCTGCTGCCGGCAACACCCTCACCGTCTCCCTCACCCAGATGAGAGTTCCATCCTTCGTCACTTTCCTGAACTCCGACGAAGTCAGGCGGTTCGGATGGGCGAACGCTTCGGCCAGATCTTGGCGAACAGTCTCCTTGTCTTCTTCATGCACGACGGTCAACACGGAGCGGCCGATCAGTTCGTCGGGCCGGTAGCCCAGCCGCTGGGCGCCGAAGCGGTTCACGGACAGCACGGTGCCGTCCGACGAGACGGTGAAGTACATGGACGGGTTGTCGTCGTAGAGTGATCGGAACCGTTCTTTGCTGTCACGGAAGGCATGCTCAGCCTGCTGGCGTTCGAGTTCTCCGCCAATCCAGCCTGCCATCAATTGCAAGAAGTTCTTATCCAGGGTTGTGAAGCTTCCACTGAATGCCTGAAGACTGGAGAAGTTCAGGGTCCCAAACGCCCGACCCGCGACGATCACCTGGACTCCCAAGTACGCCTCGAGCTGGAATTCTCGATAGCAGGGATGAGCGTGCCACTCGGACTCGCCGGCATGCTCAAAGCCGATCGGCCCGTTGGCTCGAAGAGTTTCTCGGCAATAGGTGTGTCCGAGCGGAAACACCGTACCCCTGGCAATCGAGTCTCCGGGGGCCTGGACCGCGACGACTTCATAGCGGTCGCCTTCGATTTGCGAAAGGATTCCGATGGGAAGTCGGAATCGCCGGCAGCCCATGGCGAGGAGTCGCCGCATCTTCTCCTCGAACGAGACCGAGGTGTCGGAACTTAATTGGTAGAGTTCGCGGATGGCGTGCTCGCTCAGCGCCAGCGCCTCCTCCGTCCGCTTGCGCGCCGTAATATCCAAGAGGATATTCACGGCGCCGATCAGCCGTCCGGACGCATCCCACATGGGGTTGGCGTGAGCCAATACGGACCGGTGGCTACCGTCAGGGCGTTCAACGATGACCTCTTTGCCGTCCACTGCTCGTCCCTCTGCCACCACGACCGCGATCCAGCACTGATCGTGCGGGATCGTCGTACCGTCGGGCTGGAGGAGCCTGGACGAACCGCAGAAACGATCCTCGGGGTGGTTGAGTCGCGGTGAACGGCCCCAGAGGTCGGTCGCACGTTGGTTGAAGTAGGTAATGAGTCCCTCGGCGTCGCAGGTATATGCCGCGACTGGCAAGGCAGCGAGTACCCGCCGCAATCGCCCCTCGCTTTCCCGCAGCGCCTCTTCCGCCTGCTTCCGCTCCGTCAGATCAATGAGCGAGCCCATCATGGAGATGGGCTCGCCGTTGGCATCCACGTTGACCGAGCCGGTTCCGTACAATGTGAGGATCGTACCGTCTGGGTGAACGACGCGGAACTCGGCGCGAATGGCGCGGCGTTCACGGTGGGCCTGTTCAGCGACGAGTCGGATCCTCGATCGATCGTCCGGATGGACGACGTTGAAGATACCTTCAAGGGGAAGCTCGACGGTGTCCTGGCCTACACCGTATAGCACCCGCGCGCCCGAGGACAGCGACACTCGGTCCCGCCGCACGTCCCAAAACCAGTGCCCTGTCTTGCCAACCCGTTCTGCCTCGGAAAGCCTCTCCTCGCTTTCACGAAGTTCCTGTTCAATGCGCTTCCGCTCGGTGATATCACGACAGGTGCACACTGTTCCGACGGTCTTCCCCTGATCGTCCGGAAGCAGGGAGAGCGCCACCTGAATGTTCACACAGGCACCGTCCTTCTTTCGGCCGACGTGGTCGCCGCTCCAGTGACCGACGGCAACGAGCGCCACGAGGCATTCTTGCTCAACGATCCGTTGCCATTCCGGATCATACAGTTCCTTCCAGGTTTTCCCGATCAGCTCAGCCGGTTCATACCCGTACATTCGGGCATGAGCAGGGTTCATGTAGACAAAGACTCCCTGGGCATCGAGCAGTGCCAAGCCTTCCATCTGGTGCTCGATGGCGAACAGCAGCCGGTCAGGAAGCGGAACGGAGCGCATCGGGAGTATCAAAAGGTGGCCGCCGGGTCGTTGAGGTTCTGACGAACATCGCGTTCAGCTTTCGCCCGCCTCCAACATGAGACTTCTCGGTTGCCTGGCTGGGGCGAATCCCGTCGCCATTGTACTCCTTCTGTCATGGAGCCGAAACAGTTTTCTTGGATCGAGACCAGCGTGCGACGTGAGGCCGGCGGCCACATGGTGGCCATAGATGAGTTCTCAGACGAGGCGGATTATGATATGAACAGGTCGCGCCAATCGGTGGGCAGATCATCGAGGGCTCGGGTGATCGTGCGTGGCGGGGCGGAAGGGGCTAGGGTTGAGAGATCAACAACCCACGGCCTCGGATAGGATTGCCCAACAGGATCGGTCAGCACCTTGACGGTCGGTTTGAGCCGCGCCTCAGGATTCACGGCGATGACGACACCCCGTTCCCCGGTGTTCAGTTCCACCACCGTGCCGAGCGGATAGACCCCGATGCATTGGATCAAGCGCTCGACCACGGATCGATCGTAATGAGTCCGGCGTTCGTGCTCGTAGACCCGCACCATGGCCTGTCGTGCCGTGAGGGGAGCGCGATTCCCGCGACGGCTTACCATGGCATCATATTCATCCACCAGGCCCACGATCTGGCTTGTCAGGTCGATCTGTGCTCCTCGGAGCTTCGCGGGATAGCCGGAACCGTCAAGATGCTCGTGGTGCTCCGCCACGATGCGCCGTGCCCTGTCCGGCACGTCTGGGAAATCCGTGAGGAGGGCGAGCCCCAACCGGGGGTGAGTCATCATCAGTCGGCGTTCCTCTTTCGTATAGGCCCCTGCCTTCTCAAACAAGCGGCTCTTCGTCCTGGCAAGTGGGTGAAAACAGTATGAGAAACAACATGCTCTCGACGGAGACTGGGCTATTTTGATGGCGAGGAAATCTGGCCTGATTGGCGGAGGCGAACACATCGACGCTTGTGGGACGCCTACCGATTCTCCAGCGTCCGTCCACGTCCGACCGTGGTGGGCATTTTCGGTGATCCGAAGGCCCGTGTGATCCGCCTCCAGCGGCGGGGGAACAAACGGCGTGTGGAGCCGGCGGCTTCATCCACCGCGCTTGGGACGACCGAAAGATTCGCCGGGTTCGCGACCTGCCCTGCGGGGACAGGCGAATCGACCTGGAGGTGGAGAGCCGCCGCGGCGGCGGCCCCTCTGGTTCGGGGGCAAAGCCCGCTCGGAAGAGCGTAGGGACGCGTGCTCCCAGTGGCTCGGCCCGTCGAAGCGCCAGCAGATTCGGCTGGCGGTCCTGGACAGGTGGCAGGCGTTCCGCCACTCAACGCGCAAGCCGGAGCCTGCGCCGCAGGCCGCCCTCCTGTGCGACCCGTTCCACGGGATACGTCATCGTGGCACGGCGGTGGACACGGGGCGCAAGCCGGACTACGACCGGCTGACAGGCAAGGAGCGGCGCTTCATCAACGGCCAGCAATACACGCGGCTCTCGCACCGGGAGAACCTGAAGCCGGCTGGCCGCACAAGCCGGCGGCGACGGCTGAAGGCCAATCGGCGACTGCACACGGCCTCCCGCCTCCAGGAGGCGGTTGGCCGGCTCTGGGACGACGAGCGCGAAGGCTGGGCACGGCGCTTCTTCGAGCACTGGCGAGAATCGCGCAAGTGGCAGCGCCTCAAGCCCTACGAGAAATTCGCCGAGATGATCGACCGGCATTGGGACGGGATCGCCGCCGCCTGCCAGCCGGAGAACACAGTCGCCTGAGGATTCGTCGAGGGGTGCACCAACAAGATCCGCGTCATTCAGCGGCGCAGTGACGGGCTACGCCACGAGGAGTATTTGCACCTCAAGGTCCTCACTTGCATGCTCGATCCGATCTGAAATCAGACGAAAATCACCCACTTGCCAGGACGAAGAGCCCCTATGAAAGACCGCCGAAATTATTACGCGACGATGTGAACGGGCGTTGACGGAGGTCACACGTGAGGCAGGAGACATGGAATACAGCGAGAAGTGTGAGCTCGGATTCATTCTGGTAGTGGCGATGGGATGCTGGATCGTGGCGCCCGCTTTGCCCGGGCAGGTTGGTATCGGGACGCTGTTGTTGATGTTGTCCGCCCTTCTCCTGCTCCAGAGTCTGGTCCGTGACCTTGGGCTGCTGGCTCGCAGCGCGCGCGGGTCAGCGGCGAGTCCGCGAAGAGTGGCCCGTGGCATGTGCGTGGAGTCCACCGTGGGGGCGACGGGGATCGTGATTGGGGCGATCCTGTTGGGTTCCGGGATGAGTCAACCGGTGATGATGGAGCGATGGAGTTGGACCGTGAGCGTGGTCGTGGTGACCGGCATAGGGTTGTTGATCAAGGACTATGTCGTTGAGTGGGGGCCGTGGCGAATTCGCCGAGACAAGGACCACATGAATATGGTGTTCAGGTGGAAGCGATGACTCGGCTTCGAGTAGAAATAAGCACCGGGAGCCTTTGGGGACCACGTCGAAGCCGTCTACGTGCTTCATGCGTTCCAGAAGAACACACAGAAGACGCGAAGAGAAGACATCGTGTGAGCGCGGACGCGCTATCTATCGCCGGATCGGAGACCGATTCTCACGAGCGATCTCCGCCGGTCTATCGAGAAGCGCAAGCTGACCCCATCGGGGCGGGCCAGCGCCTCGGCATCACGCTCTTTCACGGCCCCGGAGTACGAGGGGTGGCAGAATCGTAAGATCGGCGTGATGAAGTGACCGGGGAGGGAAGTGGAGACTCGGTCGACCGCGCCGCCGCAGGGCAGTCTCCCAAGCGCTACTTGTTCTTGTTCCCAGGCCCTTCGGAAAACAGCAGCCAGGCGAGGACCACGAAGCCGATGGCCACTGCGGAGATGGCGAGCCAGGTGCCGAATTTCTCAGGCATGATCTTGTCCTTTCGACGGCCCCTGCAGCGCCTTCAGCAGGGTTGGATCCAGGCGCTCGGGTTCTTGATGCCACTCATGACGTCGTTCTTACGAGAGACGCTTCACGCTTCACGAGCGACGGGAGCTAGAGATTCAACACCGGAAACCTCGGCAGCGACGTGTCGCTCACGCCGGTCACTTTGACGACGATCTCGTACAACTGATGCACGCGTTCGGCCTTCACCGGTTCAAACCCGTGGCCGAGGACCGCCTGATGGGCGGCATCCAGCAACGGCTTCATCTTGGCCCACTGGGCGAGGAAGGTCTGGCCCATCGGGTGGCCGAGGCCCGCCAACGCGCGAAATTGCTCATGCAGCGGCAGCTTGTACTTGCCGTCCAGATCACTCAGATGGCAGGTGCGACAGGTTTCTTGCAGCGCCTGGGGCAGCGCGTCCACGGACACGTCCCAGCTCTTGATCTGGTGCTGCTTGAATAGCTGATATTGCGCGAAGGCCTCCAGGGCCCGGATCAGCGTCACGAGGGCCCGCTCCGCGTCACGATCCATCTCTGCGCGCCGCCTGACATGGGCGAGCAGGTCCAAGGCCAGCAGCTCCTTGACCTCGTTCGGGTCCAGCACCAGCTTTTCCAAAAACCCCATGTTCGCCTTGATCGCCGGAAGGACGGTCTTCAGGCTGGGCGGGCCCCCCCAGACCGATGCCATCTCCAGGGCTTTGTACGCGCCCTTCAATTTTTCCCAGGCCTGCCGGTACTGGAATCGTTCCCAGAATCCGTAGCCGTCCGCGAGGCCCGCCAGCGCATGATAGAGGGGTTTCTGTCCGCCGCTGACCCGGACTTCGATCATCCGAAAGAGCGAGGCCGCGGCCTCATACGCGCCTGAGTTGAACAGGTCGCCCCCATCGCGCCGTGCGGCGGCGGCCATGTCATCCCACGGATTGCTCTGGAGCCAGAGCCGTGCCTGCCCTTCGAGATCGACCGTCTCAGCCTTGCTCGAGGGATCGCCGGCCGCAGGGGCCAGGCCGACCATGCGCGAGGCCGTGCCGCTGCCGACCAGCATCATCGACGCCGCCATCGCCGGGGTGGCGCCGGTCAGATCCAATACGAGTTCCCCAGGGCCCACCTCCCAGGTTCGGAGCAGGTCGGGGAACGTCTGGGCCAGCGGCCGATAGGAGTCGGCAAAACTGTGCGGATTCGGGGTCACCACCCAATCCCATCGGCGCGGCATCTGCGCGACATGGGGTTGAATGGCGGTTTCGACGGTCTGCTTGGAGGGTTCGGCCAGGAAGAAACAAAGCTGCTCCGGCTTCAGTCGGTTGAGGGTGTAGATCGCGGCGGGCGCATCTTGGCTGAAGGCCATCAACAAGGCTTTGACCGGCGCATCCGTGGCCATCGGGGGCGGACTATAGCATCGAGTGCGAGGGCGCGCAAATAGGTGTGAAGCGTGAAGGGTGATCGGCTTCGTTTCTCGGCTTCCACGCCCGTCTCGCCTTTCGCGCAGTCGTCCTGACTCGTCACCTATCACCGTTCACGCATCACGATTTTGCGCGTTCTGTTTGACACCCCACGAAGGCTTCCCTAGAATCACGTCCGATGAAAGACCAGGCTATCCAGGCGTTCAATGAGAGCGCCGAGGTCAAGCTCAAATTCGTCCGCGAGCACGCCGATCGGATCGTCACGGTGGCCACGCTGATCGTGCAGGCGTTTCGCGAAGGGCATAAAGTCCTCCTGTTCGGCAACGGCGGCAGCGCCACCGATGCGTCGCATATCGCGGCGGAGTTTGTCGGGCGCTATCACCGCAGCCGGGCGCCCTTGCCGGCGATTGCGCTGGGAGCCGATCAGGCCGCGCTGACCTGCATCGCCAACGATTGGGAATATGCCGAGATCTTTGCGCGGCAGCTTCGGGCGCTGGGCCAGAAAGGCGACGTGGCCATCGCCATCAGCACCAGCGGCAACTCGCCGAATGTCCTCAGGGCCGCCGAAGCCGCGCGCGAACTCGATCTGGTGACCGTTGCATGGACGGGGGGCAAGGGCGGAAAACTCGCGGGCTTGGTCGACCACCCCTTCGTCGTGCCGTCCACCGTCACGGCCCGCATCCAAGAATCCCACATCACGCTCGGCCACGTGCTCTGCGAGATGGTGGAGGAAGAATTCTTTGCCAAAGCCCTCTAGGAAGTCGCAAGCCGCGTCATTCCCCCGCGAACTTCCAGCCCCGATCGACGTCTCGAGGCTGAAGACCTATCCCCTCGCGCGCCGGCCGAGCAAGGTGCAAGCCGATGACGTCGCCGCAACCTGGCGGCGGGGCGGCAGCCTGCAGCGGTTCCTCTCCTCGTTGCCCGACATCCTGGCCGGCAAGACCCTGCGCGAGGTCGTCCAGGCCGTCGTCCGGGCGCATCGCAAGCAACGGCCGGTGATCCTGGGGGTCGGGGCCCACGTGATCAAGGTGGGGCTCAGCCCGGTGCTCATCGACTTGATGGAACGCCGCGTGGTGACGGCCGTGGCGATGAACGGCGCGGGGATCATTCACGATTTCGAATTGGCGCTGACGGGCCACACGTCGGAAGACGTCGAGGCGGAGATCGATTCCGGCCGGTTCGGCATGGCGGAGGAAACCGGCCGCATGTTGAACGACGCCATCAACCGCGGGGTGAAGGACGGGCAGGGGATCGGCGAGGCGGTCGGCCACTACCTCAACCGGTACAAAGGGCAATTTCCGAACCGCGAGATCAGCATTGTGGCCACCGGCGCCCGGCTCGGGGTCCCCATCACCGTCCATGTCGCGCTGGGGACCGATATCATCCACATGCATCCGGCTGCCGACGGCGCGGCGATCGGCGCGGGCTCTCTGTTGGACTTTCGCCGGCTGGCGACCGTGGTCTCCGGGATGGAAGGCGGGGTCTACCTGAACCTGGGGTCCGCCGTCATTCTTCCTGAGGTCTTTCTGAAGACGGTCGCCTTGGGTCGGAATCTGGGCAGTCCCTTGACCGACATCACGACCGTGAACATGGATTTCCTGTCGCACTATCGCCCCCTCACGAACGTGGTGAAGCGACCGACTCAGAAGGGCGGGCGCGGCTACTCCCTCACGGGGCATCACGAGATCATGGTTCCACTGCTGGCCGCGGCCATCGTCGAAGCCCTCGGGAGTTCATCCGCCACGCCGGGCTGACCGGCCCACCATCCGGGAATGGAAACCACCGTCCATCCGATCGATCGGCCCCTCAACGCCTCGCAGATGCAGACCCACTGGACCGATCTGAACGCGCGGTTCTTTGGGAGCCGCTTGCCTCCCATCACGATTGAATGGAGCCGCCGGCTGACCTCCTCGGTCGGCCTGTTCTCCAGCCGCATGGGGCCGAGGGTCAAGAGGCCGTCGTTTCCGTCTGCATCGGCGCCGAGGCGGCTCATTCGACTCTCGCTTCCGCTCTTGGGTCGCCTGGCGTCCCAGACCCCCTCTGCCGAGCAGGAGATTCTCAACACGCTTGCCCACGAGATGATTCATCAGTGGCAGTATGACATCCTCAAACGCCGCCCCGACCACGGGCTGGACTTCCTCAGAAAGATGACGGAAATCAATCGGAGCGGGCTCGTCGGCATTACCCTCTACCATGGGCTGGATGAACAGGTGCAGGCCATGGCGCGCTACCGATGGCGCTGCCGGCAATGTGGGCGTGACTACCACCGAGTCCGAAGGACGATTCGGGAACATCGGCACCGGTGTGGGGTGTGTCGGGGACATCTGCAGGCCCTGTCGCTTGAGCCGATAGCCCCTCGACGGGAAGGTTCGCTGCCGGCGTCCATTCAGCCGGTCTTCTCGTTCCTCGATCGGTGACGCCGGACACCTGCAGAGTCTGCCGGCAGAGTCTGCCGGAGCCTGTGGTCGAGCGACGGAAGACGCCCTTCCCCTTCACGCTGGTCGGTCTGAAGGCGATGACTTTGCGGCACGTTCGCGATAAGATGCGGCGTCACGGTCCATGGCCATGATCGAGAAAATCATCACGAGGGACGAACTCGTCACGGTACTCGCCGAGCGTCGGAGGACCGGCGCCCGGGTCGTCTTCACAAACGGCTGCTTCGATCTGATGCACATCGGCCATACGCGATATCTGCAGACGGCCCGGGCGCTGGGAGATCTCTTGGTGGTGGGCGTCAATGCGGACCGGTCGGTGCAGGCCTTGAAGAAGGGGTCCGGCCGCCCGATCGTCCCGGAGGCCCAGCGGGCCGAAGTGATCGCGGCGCTGGCCTGTGTCGACTATGTCGTCCCGTTCTCCGAGCCGGAGCCGGGCCGGCTGATTGCCGCGCTCCAGCCGGATGTCCTGGTGAAGGGAGGCGATTGGGCTCCCGACAAGATCATCGGGCGCGATCTCGTTGAAGCGCGCGGCGGGATCGTCCGCACGATTCCGCTCGTCCCCGATATCTCGACCACCACCCTCGTCCAAAAAATTCACGCGTCGAAGTGCTGATTCTGTGGCCTCGTCTCCGATTCAATACTGGGATCACCTCCTCACCCCGCTCGTCTCGGCGCTCGCCGACCGGTCGGCGCGACCCTGCCTCACCGGCGTGGTCGGCTCCACCTCGGGCTTGGCGCTGACGCTCCTGGCTCAACGACTCAAGCATCGCTCGCTCGTGATCGTGGGGGAGTCGGACGAGGCCGCCTCCCAGCTCTTCGATGACCTCGAGTTCTTTCATACCTTACTCGGCCTGCCGACCGATCAACTCGTGTTCTTTCCTGAATGGGAGAGCCTGCCCTACGACACCGCCCCACCCCAAGTCACGCTGGTCGCCCGCCGCATGCTGGCGCTCCAGCGATTGTCGCAGAAAGCTCGCACGCTCCTGGTGACCTCCGCCCAGGCGCTCACGCAACGCGTGCTGCCCAAAGCGGTGTTTCTGGACGCCGTCGCTCGCGTGAAGCCGGGGGACACGCTTGAGCGGGAGGCGCTGGTGTCTCGGCTCTTGCGGCTGGGCTATCGCCGGGCGTCGGTCGTCGAGATTCCCGGCGAGTTCAGCATTCGCGGCGGGATCGTGGATATTTATTCGACGGCCTACTCGGACCCCCTGCGCATCGAGTTTCTCGGCGACACGGTCGAATCCATCCGCTGTTTCGATCAGGCCACGCAGAAGTCCACGGCGAAGCGCGACCATGCGTGGCTGCTGCCGGCACGTGAACTGATCTATCCGGCCGGCCGCCCCGAGGGGTTGGCGCCGTTGCCGCCCGATGGGGAATGGCGATCCCCCGAGGTCTATGGGGAGATGCCGATGCTGCTCGACTATCTGGATGAGGCGCCGCTGCTCGTGCTGGATCAGCCGGAGACCCTCGCGGCGAAAGCCCGAGAGTTTCGTGACGAGGTGGTCAGCGCCTATCTGCGGCGGGAAAGGGAGACGACGGCGGAGCCCTATCCCGAACCGGCGCGGCTGCTGGTGTCATGGGAGGAGGCCCTCCGGCAGGCCCAGGCCTGGCCGTGGCTGGCCCTCGCCCCGCTGGCCTCGCTCGATGCCACGTGGTGGCCGGTGGTGGAATCACCGGCCCGGACGCCCAACAGCGCGGGGTTGGCCTTGCGCGGGACGCCCTTCGCCGACACGTTGAAGATTCTGGATCAGCTCAGGATCAGCGGGTTGGTAATCCTCGTCGCGCGCAGCCGCGGACAGGCCGATCGGTTGCTGGCCCTCTTTGCCGAGCACGATGTGCCGGCGACGGCCTGGAAGCCGCCGAATTGGACGACCGGCTCTCCCCTGCGCCAGCCGCTGTTCATCGTCCAGGGCGAGGTCTCCGCCGGCTTCGTCGTGCCGGACGGGTGTGTCTCGATCATTACCGAAGAGGACCTCTTTGCCAAGGCGGCGCGGCACCGGACCGCCCCCGCGTCGAAGACCGCGACCTTTCTCACGTCGCTGGACGATTTGGAAGTCGGCGACTATGTCGTGCATATCCAACATGGCGTCGCCCGCTATCAAGGGTTGCGCCGCCTCTCGGTGCAGGAGTTCGACAGCGACTACTTGATTCTGGAATTCGCCGGCGCCGACAAGCTCTACGTCCCGCTCGACCGGTTGAATCACGTCCAAAGTTACATGGGGGCCGACGGTCACGCCCCCCGGGTGGACCGGCTCGGCGGCACGAGCTGGGAGCGCACGACCGCGAAGGTCAAGAAGGGCGTGGAGGAAATGGCGCGGGAACTGGTGGCGATCCACGCCAACCGCGAGTTGGTCAGTCGCGTCGGGTATGCGGGCGATTCGACGTTGACCCACGAGTTCGAGGCGGCCTTCGAGTATGAGGAAACCGCCGATCAGTTGCGCGCGATCGAGGACATCAAGCGGGATCTGGAATCGCCGAAGCCCATGGATCGCCTCGTCTGCGGCGATGTGGGGTACGGCAAGACGGAAGTGGCGATGCGCGCGGCCTTCAAGGCGGTGGAGGATAACCGGCAGGTGGCCGTCCTGGTCCCCACCACGCTGCTCGCGCAGCAGCACTACGACAACTTCTCGCAGCGATTTGCGCCCTTTCCCACCCGAGTGGCGATGTTGTCTCGGTTCCAATCGACCAAAGAGGCGAAGGCCATCCTCCGCGACGTGGCCGACGGCAAGATCGACGTCGTGATCGGCACCCACCGGCTGCTCCAGAAGGGCGTCGAGTTCCACAACCTGGGGCTCGTCATTATCGATGAAGAGCAGTGGTTCGGCGTGCGGCACAAGGAGCGTCTCAAGCAATTGCGGGCCCAGGTCGATGTGCTCACGCTCACGGCCACGCCGATTCCGCGGACGCTGCAGATGGCCATGGCCGGCGTCCGGGACCTCTCCGTGATCGAAACACCGCCGCTGAACCGCCTGTCGGTCAGAACGCAGGTCGTGCGATTCGGCGCGAAGTCCATCCGGGAGGCTCTCGCGCGCGAGCTGGGTCGGGGCGGTCAGGTCTTCTTCGTGCACAATCGGGTCCAGACCATGGAGCGGATGGGCGCCTGGCTGCGCGACGTGATCCCGGAAGCGCGCATCGTCATGGCGCACGGCCAGATGGACGAACGGCTGCTGGAGTCCGTGATGCTGAAATTCCTCCGGCGGGAGGCCGATGTGCTGCTCTGCTCCTCGATCATTCAGTCCGGTCTGGATGTGCCGAATGCGAACACCATCGTCGTCCATCGGGCCGATATGTTCGGCTTGGCGCAACTCTATCAATTGCGTGGTCGAGTCGGCCGCTCCGGCCAGCAGGCCTATGCCTACTTTCTGACCCCGGAGGAGGAGGGCGAGCTGACGCCCGATGCCCAGAAGCGGCTGGTGGCGATCCAGCAATTCACGGACTTGGGGGCCGGCTTCCGCATCGCCGCAGCGGACATGGAAATTCGAGGAGCCGGCAACCTCTTGGGCAAGGAGCAGTCCGGCCATATTGCGGCTGTCGGCCTCAACCTCTACCTCCAGATGGTCGAGCAGGCGGTGCAGCAGTTGAAAGGCACCGTGGTAGAAGAAGAACCGGACCCCACGCTCCACGTCAATGTCTCTGCGTATGTGCCGGACGACTATGTGGCGGATAGCCATCAGCGGCTGTCGCTCTACAAACGGCTCTCCTCCACCCGGCAAGTCGGGGAGCTGGCGTTGCTGCACGGCGAGATGCAGGACCGCTATGGCCCGCCGCCGGAGTCGGTGGAGCGCCTGTTCGAAGTGATGGAGATTCGAACCTTGGCCAAGGGGCTGCGCTTGGCCTCCGTGGAAGTCACGAAGGACAGCGCCGTCATCACGTTTTCAGGGTCGAGCGGCGCCCCGGACACCGCGATGCGTCGTGTGATCGACCGGTATCAACGGCGATTCCGACTGGTCTCTCCCACCTCGTTCGAGCTGCACATGCCCCCGGGCGGATGGTCTGCGGTGTTTCCGGAGCTGTCCGCCGCCTTGAAAACGATGGCGGTCTGTGTTACCAAGAACGCTGCCGGAGAACAGGGGTCATGAGGGAGGGGGCCTTGGTGCGAACACCTACGGACAGGACGCGACCGGGAGTCACGACAGTCTGGAGAGGACTGTGCGCGGCGCTGCTCCTGGCGCTGGCTGGCTGTCCGCAGCCGGTCCAGGATGCCCAGGTGCTGGTGATCGTCAACGGCAAGGCCATTTCCCTGGAAGACTTCAACCGGCGGTGGGCGGGACTCTCGCCGTCCATGCAAGCGCGCTACCGCACGATCGGCGGCGAACGCAAGTTCCTCGATGAACTGATCGGGGAGGAGTTGCTCCTTCAGGAAGGGCGGCGGCAGGGATTGGATCAGAGCGCGGCGATCCGCGAGCACATGGAACGGCTCAAAGAGCAACTCGTGCTCGATGAGCTCATGAAGCAAGCGCTCCACGCGACGGACGTGGTCTCCGATGCCGATGTCGAGGCCTACGTGATCGCGCATCCCGAATCGATTCGACAGTCACAGGTGGTGCATCTGGCGCACATCGTCGTGGCCACGCCTGAACAGGCGAGGGACATCAAGCGACGGTTGGATCAAGGTCAAGATTTCGGAGCTACCGCCAAAAAGTTTTCGTTTGATGTCGTCAGCCGCGGGAAAGGCGGCGAGCTGGGCCCCTACCGCGAGGGGGAGGGTTCGGCGACCGTCGAGCAGGCGTTCCTCCATCTCAAGGTGGGCGGTGTCAGTGAGCCGATTCAGACGGATAAGGGGTACCGGATCATCAAGATCGTGGGGCGAGAGCCGGAAGATCAAAAAAAGAAGACGCTGGCCAAGGTCCGACTGAAGCAGGAGCTGCAAGTCGAGATGCGGCGGAAACGGTTTGAACAGTTCCAAGCCGCCCTTCGCGCCAACGCGAGCGTGCGGATGGCGGACGCTTCGAAGCTGGTGATCCAGGACGCCGGGACGTCCGCCCCCACTCCGTAATGTCCGGACGATCCAGACGCGTCACGCGATGCTCACCATTGATCTAGACAGACGCTCACGACTCGCTGCGTGCGGGTCGTTCGGGATCGTGGTCTGTGCGGGCCTCATCCTGTGGGGTCTCCTCGGTCCGATCCGGCCCGCGGGAGCCGCGACGATGACCGATCGCATCGTGGCCATCGTCAACAAAGAACTGATTATGCAATCCGAGGTGCGGTCGGAGACCGCCGCGGAAGAGCCGCGGCTTCGTGAACAGTACAAAGGCGCCGAGCTCCAACGGCGACTCCAACAACTCGAATACATCGCCCTGAGTCGGATGATCGAGCGGAAGCTCCAGCTCCAGTGGGCCCAGGCTCGCGGCATGGACGTGTCCGAGGAGGAAGTGAGCCAAGCCATCCGCCAGCTCGAAAAGCAGGGCGAGCGCGTCGACGAGAGCAATCCCAGGGAGCGGAAGGCGCTCAAAGAACAATTGGTCATGATGCGGGTCATGGACCGGGAGGTCCGTAGCAGCATCATGGTGCTCCAGCCTGAACTGGAGCGCTACTACGGCTCCCACCAGACGCGCTTCTCGTTGCCGGAGGAATATCGGATCAGTCAGATCCTCCTGAAGCAAAAAGCCGCCGAAGACGTCAAGGAGTTCCGGAAGCGGATTGCGTCGGTGCACGCGGCGCTCAAGAACGGGGGGGATTTTGCTGAAATCGCGCTCCAGCAGTCCGAGGGGGCCGAGTCGGTCAAAGGGGGCGCCCTCGGGTTTGTGCGGCAAGGGGAGCTGGAGCCGGAGATCGAACGGATCGTCTCAGGACTCGGGGCCGGTCAGATTTCCGCTCCCATCGAGACGAGTCAAGGGTGGCACATCATCCGGCTGGACGAGAAGAAGCCGTCACAGTTTCGTCCCTTTGCCCAAGTGAAGAATGAAATCCAGGGTCTGGTGCACCAGCAGAAGACCGAAGACCAGTACCAGCGTTGGATCGGTGACATCAAGCGCAAAGCCTTCATCGAAGTGAAGTTCTAGCCCGCCCCCTCTTGTCCCGTGTCTTTCTGCAGCAGGTCTCGAATGGCGGCCCACAGGTCGTCGCGCCCCTCGCGCGTCTTGGCCGAGAACAGCAGCACCGGTTCGAGCGGATCAAGCGCCAAGGTCTCACGAAGCACGGCGAGGGCCGGGGCGCGCTCCCGGCGGGTCAACTGATCGACCTTGGTGCCCACCACGACCCGCCTGAGCCCGAGCGCATGGAGCCATTGGCAGGTCTGCACATCATGGGAGGAGGGTCCGCGCACATCCACCAGGAAGATCACCCCACGGACCTGGGGACGGTTCTCCAGGTAGCGCTGGATCATCGGCCCCCACTCGGCCCGGACGGATTTGGACACTTTGGCGTAGCCGTACCCCGGCAGATCGATGAAAAAGAGCCGGGGGGCTTGGGTATCCGACAGGATCAGCCGAAAGAAATTAATGACACGGGTCTTGCCCGGCGTCCGGCTCACTTTGGCCAGGCCGTCTCGATTGGTGAGGGTGTTGATCAGCGAGGACTTGCCGACGTTGGACCGGCCGACACAGACGACCTCCGGCCAGCCGTCTGCCGGAAATTGTTCGGGTGTGGTGCAACTTTTGATAAACTCAGCCGAGAGGATCTTCACGCTGTCCTGTTCAATACGATGATGGCCGGGGGATGTCAACGATGAAGCGCGCGTGGCTCCGGATCGGGCTCCTGTTTCTGGCGTCGGTCGGGTTGCCGCTGGCCGGTCTCGCCTGGTACTGGTTGGCCACCTTCCCCGATGTGCCGGTCCTCGCGAAACGGGCTCCTCTGGAGACGGCCCTGATGGCCGCCCGCAAAGCCGAGGCCGAGGAAGCCGGGAGACCCTACAGGCGGCAATGGACCTGGGTCCCGCTGGCCCAGATCTCGCCGCACCTCCAACGGGCCGTCGTGGCGGCGGAGGACGCGACCTTCTTCTCTCATGAAGGGTTCGATTGGGAAGGGATCAAGGTCGCCATGGAGAGAAATCTGGAAGCGGGCAAGATCGAGCGAGGCGGCAGCACCATCACCCAGCAATTAGCCAAGAATCTCTATCTCACCCAGGACAAGAGCTTTTTCCGTAAGGCGCGCGAGGCGATGATTACCCGGGGACTCGAGCGGCACCTGCCCAAATCCCGCATTCTGGAGATCTACCTGAATGTGGCCGAATGGGGGGAAGGGGTGTACGGAACCGAAGCAGCCGCGCAACACTACTTCTTCAAATCGGCTCGGGACCTGACCGCTGATGAGTCGGCGCTGATGGCCGCCATGCTGCCGTCACCGCGCAAGTACGACCCCTTGCGGCTGACGCCCTTCCTCATCAAGCGCCAGCACCAGATCCTGTCGTGGATGAAGACCACCGCCATATCGGCCCCCGCGTCGCCCCCTGCCCATCCGCAGCCGGTGGAGGTGAAGGTGAAACGGAAACCCGCTCCTCACGCCAAGCCCTGAACGATTGAATCATCGGCTCAGTGATCCATGTGTTCATTGATTCAATGCGTCAATGACCCGATGAAACAATGGTTCAACGGCGCCCTCGCTCAGCGTTCACAGTTCATCGTTGTGTGCTCCCGCGTCTCCCACGTGCGAAAAATCCCGCTCGCCGAAGATGGCGGATTCGTACCTGTACCACTTAAACTCCAGCAGATTGTGGGCGGGATCCTCAAGGAAGAAGGTGCCGTGCTCCGCCCGGGTGCCGGGAAAGCGACGTGTGGGCTGCCGGTAGAACGGGAGTCCCTTCTCCCTGGCCCGATCCGCAAGAGCCTGCCAGTCCGCTTCCGACGAGAAAATCAGCCCGAAGTGACGGGGATAGATTCCCCTCTGCTCGTCGGCGCGTTTTTCCGTCAGATGCGCCACGAGTTGATTCCCGGTTAGTCCGAGCGTGAGAGCAGTCTTGGACTCACGACCCAGCTCGCAGCCCAACCCGTCCACGAAAAACTTCTTCG
>SWDL01000166.1 GCA_005116795.1 Nitrospira sp.
CGAAATCAAGTGTCACGAGCGCTAGGGTCATGCATCCACCCCAGGCCGTGCGGGACCGTCTGAAGACTGAGCCCGTGGCCTTGCGCGCGGTTGTTGAGGCGGTCACGGCCCCCGGTGAGGTCGCGCTTGATCTCAAACAAGTGGCCAAGATCACCTCTCGGATCGAAGGACAGGTCGAACGGATCCATGTCCAACTCGGGGACCGTGTTCGGAAGGGCCAACCGCTTGCGGCGATCGGGAGTCTACAGCTCGATCAGCTCATCGAAGAATATCTCGTGGGGAAGGCCCAGGCCGATGTGGCGGAGAACAGTTTTCGACGGACGGAAAAACTCAGGGCCGAGGACATCGTCCCTGAGCGGAAGCTCATCGAGGAGCGAGGCCGGTACCTGGAAACCAAGGCGCGGTACCAGCACATTCGCGAGAAGCTCTTGAACATGGGGCTCTCACTGTCGGAACTCACTGAACTGGAACAGGGGGGACATGAGGAAAGTCATCGATACACCCTCACGGCTCCCATTGCCGGGACCGTGGTGACGCAGAATGCGGTACGAGGTCAAGGGGTGGCCCCGGGACAGGAACTGTTCGAGGTGGTGGACACGAGCCGGGTCTGGGTGTTCGCGAATCTTCCGATCGAGCAGGCCAGAAAATTCAAAGAAGGAGAGACCGGCACGATCACACCTAAAGGTGGTGAGGCGGTCACGGCTCCCCTGACCTATATTGCGCCGATCGCGGACGAGACCACCCGAACGATCCGGGTACGATTCGAGGTGGCCAACCAGCGGGGACAACTGAAGCCGCGAGAATATGTCGATGTGACATTGACGTTGTCCGGCTCACCGACGGTGGCGGTCCAGGTGTCCGCGGTCACCACGGTGGACAAGGTCCGAGGAGTATTTATTGAACGAGCATCCGCGTACGCCTTCGTCCCGATCGAAGTCGGTCGAGAAGGGGGTGGCTGGGTCGAAGTCCGGAAGGGCGTGAAAGAGGACGACCGTGTGGTCACCGAGGGTGTCTTCGATCTCAAGAACGTGCTGCTGAAAGCACACATCGGGTCAGGAGAGTGAGGAGGCCATGGACCGTGTCCTGATTCTCTCGCTCCGGTATCGATTCTTTACCCTCATCGCGGTCCTCGTGGTCGTGGCCACCGGCCTCTGGTCCTTTGCCCACCTCACGATCGATGCGGTGCCGGACCTGACGCCCGTGCAGGTCCAGATCCTCACCCGTGCCCCGGCTCTTGGTCCGGTCGAAGTCGAACAGTTCATCACGTTCCCGATCGAAACGTCACTGAACGGTCTCCCCGCCTTGCGCGAACTCCGTTCGGTGTCGCGGTACGGACTCTCCGCCGTGACCGCCATCTTCGACGATCACATGGACATCTACCGCGCCAGGCAAGTGGTGACCGAGCGCTTAGCCCGGGCGGTGGAACGAATTCCGCCGGAGTATGGGCGTCCCGTCATGGGACCGCTGACGACCGGGCTTGGCGAGGTCTATCAATTCACGGTGAAAGGACCGGGCTATAGACCGATGGCCCTGCGGACCCTCCTGGAATGGGACATCGGCATGAAGCTGCGGGCGGTTCCCGGTGTCGTGGAAGTCAATATCTGGGGAGGCGAGCCTCAGCAGTTCCAGGTGATCGTGGACCCGGCGAAGCTGCTCTCCTTCAAGCTCCCGCTGCGACAGGTCTTTGAGGCGCTGGAGAGAAACAACGCCGTGGCCGGAGGCGGCTACATCGAACACCAGCGCGAACAATTGCTCATTCGGGGTGAGGCGCTGGCCTCCGGGGTGGCCGACTTGGCCCGGATCGTCGTGGCCCACGGATCGGGCGGTGTGCCGATCTATATCGCCGATGTCGCGGAGGTCAAAGAAGCCTCGGCGCTCCGTATCGGCGCCGCCACAGCGATGGGCGAAGGCGAGACCGTCATCGGCATGGTCCAGATGTTGGCGGGTGAAAATGCCCGGGAAGTGGTCACGCATGTCAAAGCGCGGGTGCAGGAGATCCAGGCGACATTACCAGCGGGGGTGACAATCGAACCCTACTATGACCGGACCGTGTTCGTGTCGAACGTCATCAGGACCGTGCGGAACAATCTCCTGGAAGGGGGACTGCTCGTCGTCGCCGTCCTCTTTCTCTTCCTGGGGGATCTTCGGGCCGGGCTGATTGTGGCCTCGGCTATTCCGCTGTCGATGCTGATCGCCTTCACCGGCATGATGCAGGCGGGACTCTCCGGCAATCTGATGAGTCTGGGCGCGATTGATTTTGGCCTGCTCGTGGATGGATCCGTGGTGATGGTCGACAACATCCTCCGGCGGCTCTCCAAGAAGAGCGGACTGAATCGAGAGGAACGGCTCGCCGAAGTGCAGGCTGCCGGTCAAGAGGTCTTACGGCCGATGACGTTCGCGGTGAGCATCATTATTCTCGTGTATGTCCCGATCCTGGCGCTGACAGGCCTTGAAGGCAAAATGTTCCGTCCGATGGCCTCGACCGTCATCATGGCCCTCGCCGGCTCGCTCCTCCTGGCGGTCACGGCGACCCCGGTCCTCTCGTTCTGGTTCATCCGGGGCACAGCGGGCGATGAAGACACGCGCCTCATTCAGATGATGCGCCGCATCTACGCCCCCTGCCTCAACTGGGCACTGGCGCGCCCCGTCTGGCCGATCACGCTCGCGGTCGGATTGTTCGTGGTGAGTCTCGGTCTTGGCATACGGCTGGGCGTCGAGTTTGTCCCACGCCTCGATGAAGGAGACCTTGCCGTCCAGGTGTGGCGCTTGCCGAGCATTTCGCTGAGCGAGTCGGTCGCAACCACGCTTGAGATTGAACGAGTCCTTCGCCGCTTTCCTGAGGTCACCCAAGTGGTCTCGCGAACCGGCAGTCCGGAAATCGCCACCGATGTCATGGGGGTGGAACTATCAGACGTGTTCGTCATTCTCAAGCCGCGGGGCGAGTGGGTCACGGCCGGGAACCGGGAAGAGCTGATTGCGAAGATGAAGAATCTGATCCTTGAAGAGGTGCCCGGTGTGGGGCTTGGATTTACACAGCCGATTGAGATGCGCTTCAATGAGTTGATCGCCGGGGTGCGCTCGGATCTGGCTCTCAAGATTTTCGGTCCCGATCTCGATGTGCTCAAACAGACGGCTGAAGCCGCGGCACGCGCGCTTGAGCGCGTGCGCGGCGCGGCGGATGTGAAGGTCGAACAGGTCGCCGGGCTTCCGCTTTTGCGGGTCATCGTCGATCGGGAGCAGATTGCGCGGTATGGGCTCACAGCGGACGAGGTGCTGGCCCTCATCCAATCAACGAGGGTCGGCCACGTCGTCGGCACGGTGGTTCAGGGGTCTCGGCGATTCGATCTGGTGGTCCGATTGGCCGAAAAAGCCTCGCAGGACCCCACGGCCTTGGGCAGTTTCTTGATTCCGACCGCCCATGGGGAATTGGTGCCGCTGTCGCGCGTCGCGACGATTCAGCTCGACTCAGGACCGGCGCAGATCAGTCGGGAACACGTCCAACGGCGGATCGTGGTGGAATGCAACATTCGGGGGAGAGACTTGGGAAGCTTCGTGGCTGAGGCTCAACGCGCCCTGTCCCAAGCGGTCGCACTCCCGGCGGGGTATGAGCTGATCTGGGGCGGACAGTTTGAGCAGTTACAGGAAGCCTCGAGACGGCTGGCCGTCGTCGTCCCGATCACCTTGCTGCTGATCCTTGGTGTCTTATCTGTGATCTTCGGAATGATGCGCCCAGCCCTGCTAATTTTTCTGAATGTCCCTCTGGCGATGTCCGGCGGCGTGCTGGCGCTCTGGGCGCGCGGCCTGCCGTTGAGCATCTCCGCCATCATTGGATTCATTGCGCTGTTCGGGGTTGCGGTTCTCAATGGGGTGGTGTTGGTCAGTCATATCCGCCGACTTGAAGCGGACGGCCTCCCGACAGGACAGGCTGTCACGCAAGGGGCGATGGATCGTCTGAGGCCCGTGCTGATGACGGCGCTCGTGGCCGGCTTGGGATTCCTCCCCATGGCCCTCGCCACGAGTGTGGGCGCAGAAGTTCAACGGCCGTTGGCCACAGTGGTCATCGGAGGGCTGGTGACCTCGACAGCCCTCACGTTGCTCGCGCTCCCGGCCCTGTATCGGTGGACGACACGAGGGTGAGAACACCGTTGGAAAGGGAAAGGGAAAGAACAAGGGGTCGCTCCGACAGGGCACCTTCCGATGGATGAGGCGCGTCTCGTTACTCAGTGGGCTTGGCGTCGGCCGTTTGTCCAACCGGCGCTTCGGGGGGTGCGGCGTACGTGATGATGCGTTCCACCGTCTCCGTTCGAGGATGATCATTCGGGCCAGGCTCGAACGCCGTGCTGACCCGCCTGATCCAGTTCCCTTGGGCATCAACCGTATACTGGTAACGCCGGCGCACTGACTCCTCGGCAGCATACCGGACGATGGACTCCGCAAGACGGCCTTCGGCATCGTAGCTGTTCTCACGGCGCGTGCGGCTCGTCCCCGCGCGATCATACTCCACCCGCTCGACCTCCCGTCCCGCAGAGTCATACCGGCGTGAGGACCGAGGCATCCCGGCCTTGCCCCTGTAGGCGGTCTCCTCACGCAGCCGGCCCTGCGCGTCGTAGATCGCCCGGTCGGATCCGTAGAGCGAGTAGGTCGTCACGCGTTCGATGGCGCCATTGGCTCGCAGCCGGTATTCGCTGACATTGGCGGGGACGAATTCGCCCTGGTCATTGGACGAGTAGACCCTGACCTGTTGCCGGGACGGATCGTATTCGTACAGACGCCGGTCGACCTCTGCTCCCACGGCGGTGTCCGCCACCTCGACTTCGACCACCCTGTCCGCCTCATAGCGGACTCGCTTCCGGATGGTCTGAGTCGGACCATCAAAGCCGGAGGGCTGGGCTTCGAGAAATTCCGATGTCTCGCCCACCCTGCCGATGTGGCCGAAAAACTCCGGCGCCCTGGTCATCCCCCAGAGCTCTTCCGTCACCTCGGTGACCCGTCCGATCGGATCGCGACTCAGTTGGAGGGTCCGCATCAACTCGCCGTTCCATTCGCGATACTCCTCACGCAGCACCTCAAAGCCCCGCTCGTCGTACTCCACCGCGGTCGTGGTGATCGGCTCCGTCCCCTGCGTGGGAACAGCGGCCGGCCCGCTGGTCCGTGCTTCGACGACTTTGACCACCGATCCTCGCAGACCGGCTCGCTCTCGGTCTGAAATCGTCTGTTCAGCCTGTTGGATCAGCATCCAGGGGGGGAGTCTGCCTGCAGACGGAAGAATCGATTGCGCGACTCCCGGCTCAGTCCATGTCAGCGCCGACAAGACCACGAGCGCGATGGTTCGGATGATCGACCGCACCCTCTCCCCCAGATGTCCCACATCGGCGACCTTCCGCCATGCGGCACGAAGGCCTTCACCTTCCATTAGACACCTGAAGACAGAAGAGACCTAGAGAAAACCCACAAGGCCGATTGAGAAGGGATCGGAAAGGGACTCGCTTACCGGCGGCCCCCGCCGCCGCGCATGCCGCCACCCCGTCTGCCGCCGCCGCCGCTGAACCCGAAGGCGCGGCCCCGCGTCGAAGGCCGCCAGGAGGACGAGTTGTACCCTCCACGGCCCTGGCGCCAGTGCGGAACGCCATGCTGGCCGAGCGCCGGCCGCCAGGTATTCGCCGTGAAGGAATAGGGAATGAGCCCGGTCGCCAGGCCCAGGCCTGCGCCGTAGGCGGAGGTGGCGGCTGCCAGATAACCCACGCGCTGTTCGTACGGATCAGGCGTATTCTGGAGCAGCGTGGCAGCGTACTCCTGGTAGAGTCGCTCGGCCTCTGGCTGGGAGAGGAGATCGTTGTTGACGAGGTAGGTCAGATGCTCTTCGTAATCCTGCAGCCGCTCATCGACGCGGGCCGAATCACGATATTGGGACATCTGGACTTCGCTCAAGCCCAGGGTGGAGACCCCCAAGATGGCCCGCCAAAAGACCTTGCTGGCGGCGACCGGCACGGAATCGTCTTGATGGACCAGGAGGGACGCGCACCCGGAGAGGAGCAGAGCCGACGCGAGGACGCCGATGATCATGGTCAGGCCCTCCACGTGAGAGGATGGTGCCGTCGCGGCCTCACTCAGGGAACGACCGGCATGGGATCATGCTACCACGCGGTGGACCCGATCACCACTCCCCGTCCGGGGGGCCAGAGACCTGGAACCCCGCTTAGAAAATGATTTTCATGATCCTACCGCGTGTCCGCGTCGTGCTTCTCCTGCGCAATGTTCTTGCTCCGCTCATTCAAGTCCTGGTGGAGCTCCTTGCGCTCCTCCTTCGTGACCACGCCATCCGACTTGAAGGCTCGCTCTTTTTCTCGAATCGCTTTCCCTTCTTCGCGAAGCCCCTTGGCTTCGTCCCTGGTCAACTCGCCGCTGCGAACACCTTGTTTGATCCGCTCTTTCTGACGATGCTGGCGGCGATCCACGCCGGGCGTGTTGTCTCCGGCCAAGAGCGGGGCGGCGAAGGCGACGGTCAATGTGAGGGCTACCGCTGCACGGACAATCATGAGGCACTCCTTTCGTTATGAAAGTGATCCCAAAACCGCTTCATCGCTGGGGCTACCCTACTGCCTCGTGGGGAGATCGTCAAGCGCTCCGCTCTATTCGCCTGCCGCTCCCCCCTCAACGCGCAGGGCCGCTTGCATCCGCTCATGGGGCTCGGTAAGATCGGACACGTTCTCAGAGGGGATAGCCATGTCGCATGCTGCGCTGAAAGCTGAATTGGCCCGCGCCTTTGTGGCCACCGGTGCCTTTCGCTTCGATCAGGAGCGGGGATTCAAACTAGCCTCCGGCGCAGTCAGCCCCTTCTACGTCGACTGCCGCGTGATCATGGCGCATCCCGGTCCCCGCCACCTGGTCGCTGAGCTGGGCTTTCATGCCCTGAAAGCGCTGCCCTGCCAGTGCCTCGGCGGTCTCGAATTGGGTGCTATCTCCATCGCCACGGCGATTTCAGATTACGGGTATACGGGGACACCCCACAGAGAGTGGCGGACTTTCGTGGTGCGGAAACAGGCCAAAGACCACGGGCTGGGCAAGCTCATTGAGGGAGCGATGGAGTTCGGCGATGGCGGGGTGATCGTCGACGACGTTCTGACCAGCGGGGGATCGGTCCTCAGGGCGGTGCAGGCCGCCCGGGAGGCCGGGCTCCTGGTGGCACACACGTTGGTGATTGTCGACCGGAAGGAACAGGATGGGCGGGCGCGGGTGGAACATGAAGGACTGACGCTTATGAGCCTCCTGACCATCGACGATCTCCGGACTGCGCTGGAGACCGCGCAGCAGGCCGTCCCGTCATAGCGTGCCCCTCACATGAGTGCGCTGCGTTCCCATCGACATTCGACCCCCATGGAATAATTCAAGAATCTGTTGATCTGATGATCTGTTGATTTGCTCAACGTCCGGTTATTCATCAGATCGATAGATCAACAGATTCATTCTCCCCACGTTTCACAGCTACTTGCACTGAAACTGGATGCCCCAGCGGTACTCGGAGATGACTTCGGGTATCCCCTGATTCTCCACCAGGCGACTCCGCCCCTTGGTCTCTCCCTCTTTCATAATGGTGTAGCCCCCCTTGCAATGATCCTCCATGACGTGAAGGGCTTCCGATCGGAATCGCGTGGTCATCGACCCGACTTGTTCCTTGTAGGGGTAGGTGACGACCCCTCCGCGGTCGGTGGCTTGGATCAGCTTGGCGCCTTCGCTGCATCCGCCCGCCAGCCCTCCCAGCACCAAGAGCAGGATGCTTGACCACGTTTTCCAACGAGCGGTATCATGGATCCGCTGTAGGCATCTCATCCGCTCATGAGCGTGCGTGGCTACTATGAGCCTGTTTCTCCTGGAGGTGATGTCATGAGGCTGTTTCATCCGCGACTCCTGTTTCTGATTTTCTTGGGCTTTGCGACCGTGGGGCTTCCGGCGGTGCAGGCCGGTCACTCCTTCATTATCACAGTTCAGCAGTTGAAAGACGCGCTCGGGAAGGCCGTGACCCCCCAATCGAAGGGCTTTCTGCTCATCGACGTGCGCTCGCCCCAAGAGCATGCCGGCGGCATGATTCCAGGCACCGACCTGAATATTGAATTCACCCAGATCAAGTCGCAGCACCGGGAGCTCGGCGCGAAGCTCGACGATCACATCGTCGTCTACTGCCAATCCGGACGCCGCAGCAATATCGCCGCCGAAACGCTGGCCGACCTGGGCTATACGCACGTCTACAATGTCCAAGGAAGCATGAACGCCTGGATCGAGGCCGGATTTTCTGTGGCGCCCGCGCGGCGGTGACCCGAGGAAGACTCAGCCTGGTTCCCTGGGAAAGACCCCGATCACGGCCGGGAGCGGAATGTGCGGCCGATCACCGGCATCGACAAGCCCGTACCAGGGAGGGGGCGCCCGCGCCCCGGCCCATTCTGTCGCCATGGTGGGATCGACGACCACATCCGATGAGGACCCTCCGTCCATCGCCATCGCATGACTCAGTTCAGGCCGTTCCTGTTGCAGGCACTGCGCGAGATCCCAGAGTGCCGTCTCCTCTGAGGTCTTGATGATCAGGATCTTCCCGTCACGGTCCTCCGCCACCACCGTTTGCTGCGCGCGTTTGTCCGATCGCCGCACCCGCGGCCGGCCGGTTCGATCGAAGAGCATAAGGGATTGGGCGGCTTCTTCGAAGGCCGGCTGTTCTTCCGAGAAGTGATCGACGGACAGGTCGAGCACACGGGCCTTTCGCTCCCCCGATGCCGTCGGCTCCGCCACGAAAAGCCCCTTCCACCGCGCATGCCGCCGGCCGCCCAGCCGTCTCCCGCCTTTCATCAGAATCCCCAAGTAGGAAAAGTCGGGCTGGAAGAGGCCGGCATTGACGATCACAGCCGCGCGCGTACGGCGCAGCCACTCGTCGATCGCCGGGGGGTCATCCAGCTTGTCATCCCGGTAGAAATAGACGGAAAATCGGAATCGGTCAGGATCGACTTTGACGAATAAGAGCGACGCAACGTCCTGTCGGCAGCGGGTTCCGGGAGTCCAGGAGGTCACGAACAGGCCGTCGGCCAGTCGATCCCAGCGGAGATCTTCGGCTCGGGCCGGCTCCGTGGTGACGGCACAGCAGAGCCCAACGAGACAGGCCAGCAGGAGGCTGTGACAACGATGGAGCGGCATGACACGGACCGAAGATCGTCACGCGGTCGCCGGAGTCCCGGCGACGCGGGTTATCCACCGAACGGGAGCGCCGTCGGAGGCAGCGCGGCTGAGGTCCCGGCGAGATTGGAGAACATGAGTGTCGCGGCGACGACCCATTCGATGAAGGGCTTCGGGTAGATGCCGAGGACCAGGGTGCCGGCCAGGCCCACGTAGACGACGGCTTTCATCGGACCGGAGATGGTCAGGGGCGTCGGGTCGGTCGGTTCATTGATGTACATCTTCTTCACCACGACCAAGTAATAGTACAGCGAGATGACGACGTTGAGGAGCCCGACCACGATCAAGGTATAGAGTTCCTCCTTGATCGCCGCCACAAAGATGTAGAGCTTTCCGATGAATCCGGCCAAGGGCGGGACGCCCGCCAAGGAGAGCAGAAAGACCAGCATGGCGAAGGCCAGGAAGGGCGAGCGTCGGTTCAAGCCGTTGTAATCCTCGATTTCATCGCTGTTGATCGAGTTCCCGACGGCGATCACAACGGCAAAGGCGCCGAGATTCGCAAACAGATAGGTCAGGAGGTAGAACAGCATGGCGTTGCCGCCGTCTTTCGTCCCGGCGGCCAATCCAATGAGCACGTTGCCGATCTGCGCGATCCCTGAATAGGCCAGCAGTCGTTTGATGTTCTTCTGCGCGATGGCCACGATGTTCCCGTAGGTCATGGACAGGATGGACACGGCGACGAGCAGCAGCACCCATGCCGGCTTGAAGGCGGCCAGAGAGACGAAAAACATGCGCAGGAGAATCGCGAAGGCGGCGCCCTTGGGCGCGATCGACAGGAAGGCCGTCACCGGCGTGGGCGCGCCGTGATAGGTATCGGGAATCCAGGAGTGGAACGGCACGGCGCCGATCTTGAACCCCAGCGCCGCAAAGATCAGCAGGAACCCGATGGCCAGCCCCGGTGAGCCCGGGGTCGATGCGATGTCTGAAAAGACCAGCTTGCCGCTCTCGCCATAGACCAGGCTGATGCCATAGGCCAGCAAGCCGGCCGCGAAGATGCCGAGGATGAAGAATTTAAGCCCCGCCTCATTGGACGCCATGTCCTCGCGCAGGTAGGCCACCAGCACATAGAAACCGAAGGTCGAGAACTCCAGGGTCACGAAGACGGAGAGCAGATCGTTGGCGGAGGCCATGAACATCATGCCCAAGGCCGACATGAGCACCAGGACATAGTATTCGCCCTGAAAGAACCGGAAGCGGTGGACATAGTCCATCGAGGCGAGGATGACGAGCATCGTGGAGAGCACGATGAAGATCTTGAAGAACAGGGCCATCCGGTCCAGCACGAACATGTTGTTGAACAGGGCGCCGGAGATCCCGCCCTGGTCGAACCAGATGAGCGTCCCGAGCACCGCCGCCAGCCCTCCGACGCTGAGATAGGCCACCTGCTCTTTCGGCATGCGAGGCCAGACAAAGTCCACCGTGAGCACCACACAGAGCCAGAACGTCAGCAGCGACTCGGGGAGCAGCAGGAGCAAATCGGCGCCGGTCAGGGTCAGGTTGAAAGTCATTCTTTCTCCCGTGAAACGTGAAGCGTCGTTCGTGAAGCGTCGTTCGTGAAGCGTATCTCGTCTTCGGAACCGGACCCGTCACGTTTCACGTCATTTCCCATCGTTTCATGTTTCACGCCATTTCCCGTCGCATCACGCTTCACGTGAGACGCGTCCCACCTACGCCGCTTTCGACTGTCCACCCAGCGCATCTTGCTCATTGTCGTAGACGGGAATCAGTTTCTGAATGTTCGCCAGACTCATGATTTCCCGCACATAGCTCTGCGGCTTCAGCATGCTCACCTTCGCTTGACTCAACTTAAAGTTCTGCGAGACAAGCGCCAGCAAGCCAAGGCCCGAGCTGTCCACGAAACGGACGTCGGCCATATTCAAGATCAGATGTCGACAGCCTTTCTGCCGGATGGCTTCCACCGCCGTTTTGAACTGCTCACG
>SWDL01000167.1 GCA_005116795.1 Nitrospira sp.
GGCACCGCCGCGCCTGTGCGGAGCGAACAGGGTGTCATGGTCGGTGCGGTCGTGACGTTCGGCCCCAGTGAGTCGGCCAAGAAGAGGGATCGAGAGGGACATGCCGTCGGTCCGCACGGGTCGCGCGAGGAGGGGCCGTCCCAAGTGGATGTCCTCGTGTGAGCCGTGCCGAACGGCGGGGCAAGAGCATGAAGACGATGCGGGTGGACTTCTGCGTAATGGCTCGAAACGAAAGGATGGGACGCCATGCTGCACACCAAGATCCTCATCGTGGAAGATGAACCGATTGTCGCAAAAGACCTGCAGCAGAGCCTGCTGGGACTCGGGTATGACGTGCCGGCGGCGGCGTCTTCCGGCATGGAGGCGATCAGGCGGGCGCGGCAGGTTCAGCCGGATCTGGTGCTGATGGACATCGTCCTGAAGGGAAAGATGGACGGGGTGGAAGCGGCCAGGCACATCCACACCGAGCTCGACATACCGGTCGTTTTTGTGACCGCCTATGGAGACGACGAGACCTTTCACCGGGCGAAGGGCAGCGGGCCGATGGGCTATGTGATGAAGCCGTTTCAGCTCCCCGAGTTGCGGAGGGCCATCGAAATCAGTCTTGAGCAGCACAGGAAGAGCCAGGACATCAGACGCGAACAGCACTGGTTTCATCAGACCCTGAAAGCCATCGGTGAAGCCCTCATCATCACCGATCGGGAGGGCCGCGTGAAATTCATGAATCCGCTCGCCGAGACGCTGACGGGCTGGGCCGAGCCGGAGGCGATCGGCAAGCATCTTGAGGAGGTCTTTACGCTCTACAGGGAGGATGAAGTCGGTGAGCACGACATGCTGGTTTCGAGGGTCGTCAGCGAAGATCTGAGCGTGAGGTTGCGAACCATGACCCTCTTGGCCAAGGATCTGTCGAAGCATTCCGTCGAAGGCAATGCCGCTCCGATTAAAGATGCCTCGGGGGGCGTGATCGGCACGGTGCTGTCCTTTTATCCCAGCGATCGCGCAAGGGACGCGAGCCGGCCGTCACCCGGCGCCTGCGAAGAGAGTTCCGATCTCCCTGCCTTGCCCACACTGGGCGCGTGGGTCCCCCTCTGTTCCGCCTGTAAGAAAGTGAGGGATCAGTGCGGCGACTGGCACGAGCTTGAGTCGTATTTCACGGATGTGTGGAAATTCTGCTTTACCCACGGGATGTGTCCGGAATGCCTCTCCCGCTGGTACCGGCGCTGCCTTCGTCCCGAGCTCAGGCCGAGGGGAGGCTCTCGACGGGCGCGTGGTGTCTGTCCCCGTCCGAAAGGCTGGGCGCTCCGGTTCCAGCCGTTCTCACTGAGTCGCATTCCTCCGCAGGCCCCGCCGATGATCGCGGGCAAGGAGGAGACTGACTCCAGCGGACATTTGCGAGCCAAAGAGAAGTTGCGGTATGCTACGTCTTAGTTCAAAAAAACGGAGGCCGGTTCGATGATCACCAGCGAAACCTTGACGAGTTATGTGCGGAAGGCCATGCCGGACGCACAGGTGTCCGTGACCGACAAGACCGGCGCGCTGGATCACCTCGCGGTACGGATTGTCTCAAACGCTTTCAAAGACAAGAACCTGCTGGACCGGCACCGCATGGTGTACCAGGCCTTGAACGAGCCGATGAAGGATGGGCGGATTCACGCCTTGGAGATCAAGGCGGATACGCCGGATGGAAACTGACGTTGGAGGTTGGAGGGGCGAGGTTTGAGGCGAAGAAGTCGGAGGTTTGAGGTCCGAGGTTGTGGAGGACTGAGGCTTGATGCAGGTGCCTCTAACCTCAGACCTCCTACCCATGCGATGTAATGGAGGAAACCATGGCTGATCCGATAGAAGAGGAAATCCAGAGCGAGATCAAGGCGAACAAGATTCTGGTCTACGGCAAGGGCACGAAGACGATGCCCATGTGCGGTTTTACCCGCGAGACCATGCAGTTCTTCGAGAAGTACGGCTTTCCGTATGAGGTGATCGACGTCCTGCAGAATCCGGCCAAGCGGGAGCAGCTCACGAAGATGACCAACTGGCCGACCCTGCCCAAGGTCTTCATCGACGGGCAGTTCTACGGGGATACGGATATTCTCGATCCCATGGAAAAGAAGGGTGAGGTCACGCCGCTGTTGAAGAAGGCGTTCGGACAGTAGAGCGGAAGAGTACGTCTGCCGAGGGGCGACGGTCACCCTCCCGTGCTCGCGCAGCCCGCATGCTCAGAAGCATGCTCGCTGGACGCGCGCAGTAGGAGCATCACAGCCCCCCTCGCTGTTTTGGGCCAGACAGCAGCTTGACGGAGCGAGGAGGCGCCGGTGAGGTGAGTGCCTCACGGACTCACCTCGCCGGCGCCTCTGAATAGTTGACGCCTGTGCATCTTGTGCCACGTCGGGGCGCAAAACGACCCTGAGGCCCGCTCCAGCAGCCACGCCCGGCTGCGACGAAACAATCCGACACCTCCCGCACTGCACCGACGTTCCTTCCGAAACCAGACAAACACAATCGGGCTGGACTCCACCGAGAAGTCGGCGGCTCTGCCGGTCATCCGACCGACGGACGGTTCTCGCCAGCGAATTTGGATACACCCCTGAATCTCTTTTGATACAGCCATATTCGGCAGGGAGGCTGCTGGAGCCTGTATCCGCCGTCGCCGATCGCGTGCTTCTTCGTGATTCACGGGATTGACGGCAGGTGCCGATCATTCGGCTCATCGATACCGTGCTGGCACTTGACTTGCTTTTCTCGGCGGAGGGGAGCCGCGCAGGGCATTTTCTCAGCAGCCTCGCGAGCGACCGTCGCGTCAGCGCCTCCACGCAGAACCAGGCCTTGAACGCGATTCTCTTCCTGTTCCGAGATGTGCTCGGCAAGGAGATCGGGTACGTCAATGGCGTGGTGCGGGCCAAGAGACCGAAAAGGTTGCCGGTCGTCCTCGCGAAGGAAGAAGTGAGATTGATTCTCGCTCGTCTTCGCGGCACGGAATGGATCATGGCCATGTTGCTGTACGGCGCAGGGCTCCGGCTGATGGAATGCCTGCGCCTCAGAGTCAAGGATATCGACTTCAGAGGCAACGAGATTTGCGTTCGCGCCGGCACAGGCGACAAAGACCGTGTCACGATGCTGCCTGCAGCCGTAAAGGAACCCCTTCGCCGTCATCTCGATCAGGTGAAACAGCAGTACGAAGCGGATGTCGGCAAGGGCTATGACGGCGTCTCCCTCCCTCATGCGTTAGCACGAAAGTATCCGAATGCGGCGAAGGAGTGGGGTTGGCAATGGGTATTCCCTGCGTCAAAGCTCTATCAGGATCGGCAATCCGGTGAGCAGAAACGGCATCATCTCCACGAATCCGTCTTGCAGCGGGCGGTCAAAGAAGCCGTTCGGGAAGCCGGGATCGCCAAACCGGCCAGTTGCCACACCTTCCGGCATTCGTTTGCGACCCATTTGCTTGAGGACCGCTATGATATTCGGACGATCCAAGAACTCCTTGGGCATAAGGACGTCAGTACGACCATGATCTATACGCATGTCCTCAACCGAGGCGGACATGGCGTAGACAGCCCCGCAGACCGACTCTGATGCCAATTGATCGGCCTGGGATATACTGCGGGCTGATAGCCGGATAAACTGCGGGTTTCGCAGTATATCCCGGTAGGCGAAGAGCGCGAAATATTGAATAAGTGTTGGATTTGAAAGTAAACTTGCCTTCCAGTGCAGTGCTGAGGCTGCCACGCTATGCTGCGCAGGTAGCCCGCAGCAGACTTAGAGCTTATCCGTAAATTATATTTATCGTTAAAGGGACCTTTCTGAACGCGATGATCGCCGCTGCAAGATGGGTGAGGCCGAGGAAGCTGCGTTCGAGTTTCTCATACCGCACGAGCAGCTTGCGAAAGCGATTGAACCAGCTATGCGCGACCTCCACAATCCACCTCCTGGCTCGCTTCGTCGGATGCTGCCGCTTCTCCTCGGCCTCCTGCCCGCGCCCTTTGACATGGGGAATGTAGCCATGCTCTTCAATGATGGACAGCGCCGGAGTGCCGGTATAGCCAGCATCG
>SWDL01000168.1 GCA_005116795.1 Nitrospira sp.
AAATCCTGTCTTACTTGGAAGAGGGAGCAATCAGAGGCCTGATCACCAACGTCCAGTTGCAGGCGGCAGTCCTCCCGATCTATGTCTGCCCCACGCGCCGATCTGCGACGATGGCCCAGACGACCTCCACGAACGTCAGCAACCAATGGATTTTCTTGGCCGACTATGCCGCTGCGCAGCCGTGCACAATTCACTGCCCGCCCGGCAGCCTGGGCTGCGCGTCTCCGCCGCCGCAATACGATCCCCGGGACTCCGCTCCCTTGACGCGCCCCGCGTACAACAAGAATGCGCCGTCGTTTTGGGGCGGCAAGAATCAGTCGAAACCTTTGGCGAAAGACTACCAAGTCTACGACGGCGTGATCGTCCGCTCTCCCTGGTGTAGGCCCAAATCTACTTGCGCTCCTTCTACAGATGGCAGATTTCTAAACGGCAGTCCCCGGCCGACCTCTTTCGCCAAAATCACCGACGGCACCAGTTTTACGTTTTTGATCGGCGAAAAGTACGTGCGGCCCGACGTGTATGCCGGCGGCAGCTGGTCAGACGACAAAGGCTGGAGCGATGGCTGGGACCTCGACGTGATGCGCTCCACCTGCTTCCAACCCTACCAGGATAGCGACCCGATCGGCTATTCCTTTGCGCCGCTCAACGGGGCCGGTGACATTTTCGGTTTCAACGCCGACGTCTACTATTTTGGCTCAGCCCACACGGCCGGCTTCAACGCAGTCTTCGCCGACGGCTCCATCCGCATGCTGAATTTCGACATCGACGTCGTCCTCTTGAACGCGCTCGCCACGCGCGCCGGCGAAGAAGTCATCGACAAAAGCGCCGTGAATTGAACCGGAAAATCCTGCCACCTCCGGCGTGGGCCGGTAGCATTTTGCGGGTGCCACTATCGAATCCGCGAATGGAATCGCCGCGCGATGGGACGACCTTTCCCTCCGGATGTGTCGGCCGGTGGTCCGTCCGGATCACCCGGGGCGAATTCGTGCGGTGAATCACGCGGCGGCGAAGTCGGGTTGACTTTTCTGGCGTCGGGGGCCGAGAATGCGGCCCCGCCCGGTGCGCGCGGGGCGTCTGTGATAGCACTCCCGAATGAACTCAACGGCGCGTCGCGCGTGTGCCATGAAAGCGGTCATCTTAGCGGGCGGGTTGGGAACGCGGCTCAGCGAGGAGACCGACCTGCGGCCCAAACCGATGATCGAGATCGGCGGGCGGCCGATTCTCTGGCACATCATGAAAATCTATTCCGCCCAGGGCGTGAACGAATTCATTATCTGTGCCGGGTACAAGGGCTACGTCATCAAGGAATACTTCGCCAACTATTTCCTGCACATGTCCGACGTCACCTTCGACATGGCAAACAACCGCATGGAAGTCCATCACAA
>SWDL01000169.1 GCA_005116795.1 Nitrospira sp.
AGCTTCTCTCGAACCCGGACGGGCACACAGACCATGTTCCGCGTGGTAAAGCCGCTCTGCTTGTCGGCCGACCGCGAAAACCTGGGATCCTGTTGCACGTCATGGACCACGACAGGTTCTCCTGTCGCGGCCACGTAGCCTGCAATGCCCTCCCCGATCTTCAATCGGATTTGTCGAATGCTCTCCCCCTGGTCGCCCAGCGCCACATCGAAAAACAATTCGTTGCGCTTCTCGTCTAACAGAAGGAGAGAGCCCGCTTCCGCATCCATGAGTCGGGTCGCCGCTTCGATGGTGCGGTTACGCAAGCGGGACTGGTCGAGAGTGGAATTCAGCAGTTCCCCAATCTCTTGAAGGCGACACAGGCGGCTGATGGTGTCGTGAGATTCTCGGAGCAGCCGACCGTTTTCTAGGACATAGGCGACTTGATTCGAGACGCTGCTCAGCTCCAGCAAGTCCCAATTACTGAAGATCTCCCCACCTTTCTTGTTCATGACCGCCAAGACGCCGCGGAGTGCGTTCCGCGTCCGAACCGGGACCGCTAAGAGCGAATGGATCCCCTTGGCAGACGGAGCCATGTCCTCCCGGAGGTCGGTTGAGCCGTTCTCATCGCGACGTGAGTTGATGATGACGGGTTTTCCCGTGCGTACGATCACATCGGTGAGGCCATCCCCCATTCCTTGCCACCCGGCTCGAAACCACTCCGTCTTCCGACCCGTGATGATCCAGGGCTCGAGCGCCCCCGTCTCATCATGGATCAGCAGCAAGCCTCCGGCTTCCGCGTCGACCAAGACCAGGATGGCCTCCATCGCCGCCTGGAGACTCTGTGCCTCCTCCGAAGAGGCGCTCAGGATTTCCCCGATCTTCTCCAACTGTTGAATCCGCACGATCTTTTGAGCGTACTTTTGGGCCAATCGCGCATGATCGACACTCGCCGCCAGATTCTGCGCGGCGGTGTTGAGCAGGCCATGAACGCCGCCTTCTTTTGCCGGACGAGGCGGAAGACCTTGCAGTAACAACATTCCCTCCACGGTCCGTCCTCGCTTCAGGGGAAGTCCCATGAGTTCGTGGCCTCCCTGACTTCGCCCGCTCTCCATCACGGTCGTGACCAGGTCTCGCCAGCCCGTCCGCGTGTCTCCTTCGCAGACACCATCGACCGCCATGCAGCGTATTTCTCGAGTCTGTTCATGTTTCAAGTACACGGCTGTACCGGCGGCGCCTGTGAGTTCGAGGATCATCCGGAGGCACACCTTCGCCACTTGCTCCGGCACATGGTGCTGATCCGGGGCCGCACTGATCATCTGCAGGAGGCGATGTTGGACGGCGATTGGGACCAATGGAGGCCGACGAGCCGCGTGCCGTCCTGTGGCATTCGCTCCCTTGGTCGCGGACGGCCTGGACTGATCGCTCTGGTATTCGGCGGCTCTCTGAGGTGAGATCGAAGGGGATCCTCCCCGTTTCGAACCTTGTTTGTGGATCGGCATAGCTGTGTGCGGAGGATTCGGCAGCCGGCCTTGCTTGGGGGCCAGCCAGCACTCCCCTTGAAGATGTCTCTCCGAACATATGAATCGGTCGATTCAAGGAATAGCTTGACACGGAAGCTGGCTCGATTCGTCACGGAGCTTGTGAGCCCACAGCCTGGCAAGCGCTTCAGTCAAGCTGGAACCTCGGGGCCTGTTGACGGTGCCGGATCGGCTCCCTAAGATGCCGTGATGATGAGACCGACTGGCTCGGGCGGACAAGTCAACGTGATGGCGGCGCTGCTCCTGCTCGCGCTGGTGGTGACAGGGGTGTGGATCTGGAAGCGCATGTTGCCGGACACCCAGGATCTCATCGTGCAATACACCCTGCCCGTCCTCCTGGCCCTGGCGGGGGTCGGGCTGCTCCTGAAAATGGTGGTGGGGCGGGTCAGGCAGCGGCGGGCGGATCGCGATCGTCGGGAGCGGTTGATGGCGCAGTTCGAACGGGAAGGGAAGCCGGACCTACGTCTCGAACTCGGCTTGACACTGGTGGAAACCAATCACTACCGCCTCGAGGGGCTGGAACGCATCGCCCCGGCGCTGGCCGAGCTGTTGATGACGACGCTCACGACCAGGCTCGACGACAAGCAACATCGCCTCCGTGGCATGGCGGCCAGCCACCTTGGAGTGCTTCAAGAGCCTCGCGCGATTCCTCTCCTGCTGAAGGCCTTGGAGGATGACCATGCCTATGTCAGGAGCTCTGCCGCGCTGGGGCTGGGCCGCATGCGCGCTCGGGAAGCGAAGGACAAGCTGGCGTATTTGATGAAGGAGGATTGGGATCAGACGGTGAGGAGCCGCGCCAGGGAAGCGCTTGAGCGACTGGCCTAACGCTAAGGGCGGGCACGGCGTTCGGCCACCCATTCGATGAGGACGATTTCCGGGGGGCAGGCGATGCGGGCGGGGAAGCCGGACCAGCCGAGGCCGCGATTGACGTACAGGCGGTGGCCGTTCTTTTCGTAGTCACCGTGGGTCCGGCCGTGGCAGCCGTACGGCAGCCAGAAGGGTTTGACGCCGGAGAAATGCCACTGTCCGCCGTGACTGTGTCCGCAGAGCACCAGGTTCGTTCGGTGCTCCTCTTTGAGCAGGTCGAGGATGATCGGGGCATGGGCCAGCACAAGGATATAGCGGTGCTCCCGCCACGGCGGAAGGCAGTTCAGATCCGCTCGATGCAGAGAGGGATCATCGAGCCCGACGATGCAGAGTTCCGTGGACCCAATGGGCTCGATCGCCACCTGGTTGATCAGGAGCCGGAGCTTGTGGCGGTCCGCCAATCCGATGAACTCGTCCATCGGCACCCCACTGTAGTGGTCGTGATTCCCCAACGTCATGTAGACGGGGGCGATGGCCCGCAGCGCCACCAGGAACCGTTCGAGATGCGGCATGCCGTCCGGGACATTCACGTAGTCGCCGGTGAGGAAGATCCAATCGGGCTTGAGCGCGGCGACCTGCGCCAGCACGCCGTCATGGCGCGGGAGATACCGGTCCAAATGGAGATCCGACAGATGAACGGCCCGATGCCCGACCAGCCCCGTACAATAGGAACGCATCGGCGTGATGTCGGTGTGGTGCATACCATATTCCAAGCGGGGAATCCGGTTATAGAGATGGTGCAGGGGCAGCCCCCATTTGTGGGCCACCACTACTCGCAGCCAACTGTGCCAGCGAGCCATCCGGCTGGGGCGGGTATGAGGTCGACGGAATCCCATGGAAAATCCAGACAGTATAGCATGGTAGTTGCTGACACCACGCCTGTGATCGGTATCGGATGATGTCCCGCGTGGCTGAACCACCGCTTCCCTATCTCACGGCCGACCGTCCCGGCGTGGGAGGTTCGATCCGGGCTGAGCCTGAAGATTTTCGGGTGGAGGAGCGGCCGCTCTATCTTCCTTCCGGAGAGGGGGAACACCTGTATGTCCGCATCACCAAGCGAGGGCTCTCGACGCCGGATCTGGTCGGGAAGCTCGCGGATGCACTGGGAGTCAAGCGGATGCACATCGGAGTGGCGGGGCTGAAAGACGCCCGCGCGGTCACCTCCCAGATGGTGTCGCTGCTGGGGGCGACGCCGGAGCTCCTGTCACGTCTGCAGTGCGAACCGAGAATTCTCAAGGTCGAGGTCTTGGGGCGGCATCGCCATCGTCTTCGAACGGGGCATCACGCCGGGAACGGATTTCATCTGACGATCCGGGGCCTGTCGACTCAGGCCGCCGGCATCGTCCCGAGCGTACTGGACGAATTGGTTCGGCGTGGCGTGCCGAACTACTTCGGACCCCAACGGCAGGGCCGTGACGGCGCCAACTACCAGATCGGGCTGGCGCTCCTGATCGATCCGGCCCGCCGCGCCACGATGGGCAAGTCCAAGCGGCTCTGGTACCTCCACACCGTTCAGTCTCACCTGTTCAACCGGATCGTGGCGCGACGGGTGGCGAGCCTCGATCGACTGGTCCCGGGAGATTGGGCCGTGAAACATGTGAACGGCGCCTGCTTTCCGGTCGTCGATGTGACGGCTGAACAGCCGCGTGTCGAGCGCTTTGAGATCAGTCCCACCGGTATCCTGTTCGGATCTCGGGCGCCTTGGGCAACCGACGAGGCCGGCACGATCGAGCGTGAGGCGGCGGCCGGTTATGGCATGACTCCCGAATCGCTGAACCAGGCTGGAACCGCTTGCCGGTTTCGAGGGGAACGTCGGCCGCTCCGGATCCCGCTCCAGGAATTGAAGTGGGGGATCGACGGGGACAGGCTGACCCTGTCATTTCTGCTTCCGGCGGGAGCCTATGCGACCAGTGTGCTCCGGGAACTCATGAAATCTGATTAGCGACTTTTGCTCAGCCGGTCGGAGGCCGCATGGTAAGATGGGAACACGACAACAGGGAGCGTGCTCATCATGGCTCAAATGGAGCAATCCAAGAACGGAGCCTCGAATCCGGGGCAGGCCCAGGAAACCGTCGTCCTCGACGGCCATATCATCGATTCACTGATCCTCGCCAAGGTCCTCGACACGATTCTCATGATGGGCGGCGCCTTCGACCTTCGGGAAGTCAAGGTCGGGGCGACACGAGAAACTCCCTCACGGGCAAAGATCCTCGTCCGCGCGTCTACCCCTGAGCTGCTGGGGGCCATCCTCCAGGCGATTCAACCGCATGGCGCGTCCGTCGAACGGCAATCGGATTGCCGCTTCGAGCCGGCGCCCGCCGATGGCGTGCTCCCCGACGGGTTCTACGCCACCACGCATCTGCCGAGCCAGGTCCGGTTGAAGGGCACGTGGGTCGAGGTCGAGGCGATCGAAATGGATGTCGCGATCCGCGTGGATCCGGCGCTGACGTCGGCGCGCACCGTCACCATGGCGGACGCCAAACGGGGCGACCTCATCGTCACGGGGCGTGACGGCATCCGGGTCCTGCCGCTGGAGCGACCCAAGGAGCGGGATGTCTTCAGCTTCATGGAATCGCAAGTGTCGTCCGAGCGGCCGCATGGACACATCATCCGGGATGTGGCCGGCCGGATGCGACACCTCCACGACAGCGGCGCCGGCAAGACGCTGTTCGCAGGCGGCCCCGCGATCGTCCATGCAGGAGGGCGGGAGGCCCTGGCCTGGATGATCGACGAAGGCTACATCCATGTCTTGTTCTGCGGGAACGCCCTCGCGGCGCACGATATGGAGGCGGCCCTGTTTGGGACCTCCCTCGGGTTCGGCCTCTGCGCGGGACGACTCGTGCCGCACGGGCACGAGCACCATCTACGCACGATCAATCGCATTCGAGGCATCGGCAGTATCGAGAAGGCGGTGAGCACCGGGGTCATCACTGAGGGGATCATGGCGGCCTGCGTGCGGCGAAACGTGAAGGTCGTCATGGCAGGCACCATCCGGGACGACGGTCCGCTCCCGGGCGTGATCACGGATTCCATGGCGGCCCAGTCGGCAATGCGCGCGGCCTTGCCGGGCGTGAGTCTCGCCCTATTGGTCGCCTCGACGCTGCATGCGGTGGCGACGGGAAATCTGTTGCCGGCCAGCGTGGCCACGGTCTGCGTGGACGTCAATCCATCGGTCCCGACCAAGCTGGCCGATCGGGGGAGCTTTCAAGCCGTGGGACTCGTGATGGATGCGGCCTCGTTCCTGCGAGAGCTGGCGCGTGAATTGGGGTGGAAGGGATGAGCCGTATTCTGGTCTGCCCGCCGGATTACTTCGACATCGAGTACGAGATCAACCCCTGGATGCGTGTCTCCAACCAGGTCGATGTCGAACGGGCCAAGTCGCAGTGGTACGAACTCATGCGGGTGCTGGAGCAGGAGGTGGGCGCCCTGCTGGAGCGCATGCAGCCGGTCCAAGGGCTGCCGGACATGGTGTTCACGGCCAACGCCGGATCGGTGATGGGGCGGCGCGCGGTACCCAGCCGGTTCCGTCATCCCGAACGGCAACGCGAGGAAGCGCACTTCGAAGCCTGGTTTCGGAGCCACGGCTACGAGGTCACGGTGCTGGACAAGACGTTGTACTTCGAGGGGGCCGGAGACCTGCTCGGTTTTCCCGATGCCCGCTTCGGCGGGTACCGAAAGCGGAGCGAGATCCGGGCCTATGCTCGGTTGAGCGAAATCTTCGAGTGCGAAATCATTCCGGTCGAACTCGTCGACAGCCGCTTCTATCACCTCGACACCTGCTTCTGCCCGCTGAGCGGCGGGGAGCTGCTCTATTACCCCCCGGCGTTCGACTCCTATGCCCAGGCCGCCATTGCCGATCGCATCGCGCCGGAGCGCCGGATGGTGGTCTCGGAAATCGACGCGTTGCAATTCGCCTGTAATGCGGTCTGCGTGGGCAAGCACGTGGTGCTGCCGACCGGCTGTGAGGCCACCGTGCAGAGGCTCGATGCCAGGGGCTATCAGCCTCACCCGGTTCCGCTCAGCGAATTCATGAAGTCGGGTGGCTCCGCCAAGTGCCTCACGCTGGCGTTGGACGGCTAAAATGTGTCAATCGTCAGAGGCCTTGAGAGCCGCGTTGGAGTCCTGCCTGTCGCCGGAGGCGAGAGACTGGCTCGCGCAAGCAGGTTCTCCCTTTGAGGATGGCCTCGACCTTGATCTCTGCTACGCCTGCTTCGCCGACACGTCGGCTCGGTTGGGCGTCAGCAAGCTTCGTGAGGCGTACGGCCCGGCGAAGGCCGGACGACTCGAACCCCTTCCTCCTGGAGTCGACGAATGGGCTTTGGATGAATGCGGCCGCGTGGTCTTGCTGGCACAGGCGTCCGCCCGTTTCGGCGCGGACAAGTTCACCGAACTCGTCGAAGGCTGCTATTTCCAAGGCGAGACACGTGAACGCCAAGGCGTCGTCAGGAGTCTCGGGTTCCTACCTCGGACCGACCGGCTGCTGCAGATCGGGCTCGATGCCTGCAGGACGCACATCCAGCCGCTGTTTGAGGCCATCGCGTGCGAGAATCGCTTCCCGGTCGAGGCCTTTCCGGAGGCGTCTTTCAATCACCTGGTGCTCAAGGCGCTGTGTACGGAAGTGCGACTCTCCAGGATTGTCGGACTCGGTTCTCGGCTGACCTCAAAGTTGCAGCGCATGGTCGGAGACTATGTCGATGAGCGCCGGGCCGCCGGTCGGACGGTTCCTTCGGATGTGGCGGTGATTCTTACAGAAAAGGATGCGTCTCGATGACGTACTTCGATCCGCACGTGCACATGACTTCGCGGACGACCGATGACTATCAAGCCATGGCCTCAGCCGGCATCCAGGCCATCGTCGAGCCGGCGTTCTGGGTGGGCCAGCCCCGAAACCACGTGGGAACGTTCGAGGACTATTTCGCGTCCCTTATCGGATGGGAGCCCTTTCGCGCGAGTCAATTCGGCATCCATCATTTCTGCACGCTCGCGCTGAACCCGAAAGAAGCCAATAATCCACGAGTCGCGAAGGGGGTGCTGGATCTTTTGCCCCGTTACCTGGGCAAGGACCGCGTGGTGGCGGTGGGGGAAGTCGGCTTCGATGAGATGACGACGGACGAAGAGCAATGCTTTGCCGCACAGATCGAACTCGCCCGACGCTTCAACCTACCGGTCCTCGTCCACACGCCGCACCGGGACAAGAAGCGGGGCACGGAACGAAGCCTGGCGCTCATCAAAGACAGTGGGTTTCCCGAAGAGCGAGTGTTGATCGACCATAACAACGAAGAGACGCTCCCTCTCGTCTTGAAGACCGCCTGCTGGGCCGGACACTCTCTCTATCCAAGAACCAAGATGGATGAGCCACGCATGGTGGCGCTCGTGAAGCAGTACGGGACGGAACGCATCATCATCAATAGTGCGGCGGATTGGGGCGTGAGTGATCCGCTCAAAGTCCCGCGAACGGCCCAGGCGCTGCGGGAGAGCGGCGTGTCCGAGGAGAGGATCGCCACGATCGTGTGGGAGAACCCGGTGGCGTTCTTCAGCCAAAGCGGGCGCCTCACCCGGGATGTCCTGGCGCAACGTCCCCTGGTGGACCAAGCTCAACTGTGGGAGGGGAACTCCGTGCTGCGGGGGCAGACGCCGGTCGCACCCCGCCAACCCTGACCACTGTGCATCGAACCGTGGTCCTCAACGTCGTCGGACTCACGCCGGAGCTGATCGGCCCTGCCACGCCTGCGCTCCAATACCTCGCCAAGAAGGGAGCGCTCCGGCCCCTCACGACCGTCCTCCCCGCGGTGACTTGCGCGGTCCAATCGACGTTTCTCACGGGCCTGCTGCCCCGAGACCACGGGGCGGTCGCCAACGGCTGGTACTTCCGGGACCTGTCGGAAGTCCGGCTCTGGCGGCAATCGAATCGGCTCGTGTCCGGCGAGAAGCTCTGGGAGACGGCCAGGCGCAAAGATCCCGGCTTCACCTGCGCCAATTTGTTCTGGTGGTACAACATGTACGGCACCGTGGACCTGTCGGTGACGCCACGGCCGATCTATTGTGCCGATGGGCTGAAGATCCCCGACATCTACAGCGAGCCGAGCGGTCTTCGGCAGGAACTCACGGAGCGGCTTGGTCCGTTCCCGCTCTTCAACTTCTGGGGACCGGCGGCCGGCATCCGCTCAAGCCAATGGATCGCGTCCGCGGCCCGGCATGTCTATGACACCTATCGTCCCACACTCACCTTGGTCTATCTGCCGCATCTCGACTATAGCTTACAAAAGCTGGGGCCCCACGATCCTCGACTACAAGAAGACCTCAAGGCGCTCGATGCCCTGTGCGGGGACCTCATCGCCCATGTGCGGAAGGATGGAGTCCGCGTGATTGTGCTGTCGGAGTATGGGGTGACACCCGTCGTTGGAGCGGTCCCGATCAACCGAATCCTCCGGCAGGCAGGGTTGCTGCGAGTCAGAGAAGAAGTGGGCACGGAGAAACTGGATGCGGGTGCGTCGGAGGCCTTCGCCGTCGCCGATCATCAAGTCGCCCACGTCTATGTCAAGGATCGCGCTCGTGTGCTGACTGTGAAAGCGTTGTTGGAAAAAGTGGAGGGCATTGCGCAGGTGCTTGATGACGAAGGCAAGCGGCAGACCGGCCTCGATCACCCTCGCTCAGGCGAACTGGTGGCGATAGCCAAACCCGATCGGTGGTTCAGCTACTACTATTGGCTGGACGATCGAGCCGCCCCGGACTTTGCCCGCACGGTGGATATCCACCGGAAACCGGGGTACGATCCGGTCGAATTGTTCGTGGACCCGTCGCTGAAATTTCCGCAGGCCCGGGTCGCCTGGCGGCTGCTCCAAAAGACCTTGGGCTTTCGCTATCTGATGGATGTCATCCCGCTCGATCCGTCACTCGTGAAGGGCTCGCACGGCTGCCTGCCGGAGACCCCCGACACCGGTCCGGTGATCATCTCCAGCGAAGACGATCGGTTGCCGCCCGACACGGTCTCGGCCTGCGAGGTCAAGGACCTGATTCTCGCGCATGTCTTCGGACCGTAGAGGGACGAGAGCATGGTTCCATGTCTCACGGCGTCACGCCAAAAAAGGTTCCTGACAGAGGTGGCCCCAGTTGTTTGGACAGCATATTCCATTTCTTAAGTGGCGCCTCGCGGTGATCTGCCTACGCGGCAGTGAGCCGTGTCGTCAGGTGATCGCAGTACACCTGTTCGGGTGTCTTACCGTCAAGCGCTCGGTGCGGCCTCGTCTGATTATAGAACGTCAGGTACCACCCCACGCCCTGATGGGCGGCGCTGATGCTGTCATAGGCCCGCAAATACACCTCCTCGTACTTCACACTCCGCCACAGCCGTTCGACAAACACGTTGTCCCGCCAGCAGCCGGTGCTGTCCATGCTGATCTGAATGCCATGGTCTTTCAGCAATCCCGTGAACTCCTGGCTGGTGAACTGGCAGCCTTGGTCCGTGTGGAAGATGGTCGGCGTGCCATAGTGGGCCAGCGCTTCCTGGCCCGCTTCGATGCAGAAGTCAGTCGTCAACGTGTTGGACAGCCGCCACGCCAACACCCGGCGACTCACCCAGTCCATGACCGCGAAGAGATACACAAAGCCCCGCGTCATCGGACGGTACGTGATATCCGCCGCCCACACCTGATTGGATCGGGTGATCGCCAGATGACGCCGCAGATAGGGGGACACCCGATGCGCCGGATGGCGCTGGCTGGTCTGGGGTGTGCGGTACAGCGCTTCGATGCCCATGCGAGCCATCAGGGTGCGTACTCGCTTACGCCCGATCCTGTGGCCTTCGCGCCGCAGCAAGTCGCGCAACATCCGGGCTCCGGCAAACGGAGCGGCCAGATGCAGCTCGTCGATCCGGCGCATCAGCGTCAGATCAGAGGCAGACACCGGACGCGGCTGCGCGTAGGCCGTCGAGCGCGCCAGCTCCAGGAGCTGGCATTGCCGTATCACCGGTAGTGCGTGGGTGCGCGTGATCATCGCGTTGCGCTCAGCAATCCCGCTTTGATGAGCGCCCCTTCTAAAAAATCATTCTCCAGCGCCAACTGCCCGATCTTGGCGTGGAGGACCTTGAGGTCTGGCCCAGCCGCCATCGCCTTCGTCCCGCCAAACACATCCACGGCCCGCGTCAGCAACTGCTGTTTCCACTCCGTGATTTGGGTGGGATGCACGCTAAATTGGGTCGCCAACTCCGCCAGCGTCTTGTCGCCCTTGACCGCGGCGAAAGCGACCTGTGCCTTAAATCCTGCCCCATGATTGCGTCGCGTTCGTTTCATCGCCTCGCTCCTCTGGTTCGCCCCCCTTCGGGGGTGTCGGTGAAGCAAGGCTACCACTTACCACACTGTCCGAATTTCTGGGACCCCCTCTTCTCGTCCGGCAGCCGGTCCACAGGGACAGGGATGGCGGTCAGGGGAAAGGGAGTGGGGTGCGTGCCATCCACCAGCGTGAAGGTCGTGCCCGCGTAGACCGTCACCGAGAGGCCCGGCAGGCTCGCAAACGTGACGATCTGGTCCACGGCGGCCTGCTGCTGCACCAGCACCGTCTCCTGATGGTCGATGCGCGGCAAGTGCACCAGCACCGGCGAGCGGGTCACCTGGTCGAGCGTGAGGCTGTAGAGCAGATTCACCCCCGCGTACCGGCCCGGCGGGGCGACGGCGGTGAGGCCGTCGTAGCGGATCAGTTGCGGCCCCACGCAGGCGCTGGGCAGATTCACGAGGGCAACGTTCCCCGCCGCATCCGAGAGGGTCTGCCCCGTACAGCCGGTGGCGGCGCCCGTGCCATTGCGGCCGAGCAGCGTCACCGTGACGCCGGCCAGGGGCGTCTGCAGATGATCGGCCACCACCGTGCGGCCCAGGAACGCGGTGGTGATCGGCGCCACCGTGAGGCCGGCCGTGGCGGTCTCCGTGCGACTGATCCCGTCCACGGTGGCCGTGGCCGACAGGCTGAGCGTCGCCGGGCCCAACGGCTGGGCGGCAGGGGCCGTGACCGTGAGCACCGCGGTCTGGCCCGCGGTGAGCTGCGCCGGCGAGAAGGAGGCCGTCAGGCCCGCCGGCAAGCCGGAGACGTGCAACGAAGCCAACTGGGTAAAGCCGGTGGCGCTGCTCAGCGTCACCGCATAACTGACGGACTGGCCCCGCAGGACCGAGCCCGACCTGAATAAGGTGTCAGGAACCATTAGCAGTCAGAATTCACAGCCGTCAATTGTATTCCTCCCTTTGTATTCCTCATCTGCTCGGGCAGCCGGTCCACCGGCACAGGGATGCCGGTCAGGGGGAAGGGATTGGGTTGGGTGCCATCCACCGGTGAATTGGTTCCTGACACCTTATTTGCCTCCCAGGAGGCCTTGCGCGTCATAGCCGTAGCGTGTCACGCCGCCGTCGGGATCGGTCACGGTGGCCAGGGTCCCGGCGGGATCATAGGTTCACTACAGAGAAGCAATTGATCTTTGGCGCAGAGGCGTGTAGGCTTTAATTGATTACAGATGAGAGGCTGCCATGACGAAAGTCCATGAACAGACGCTGCTAGAAAAGCTCCGGGGCCTCCCCCCGGAACGGCTGGCCGAGGTCGAAGACTTCGTCGACTTTCTGGTCCACCGCCATGCCGACGAGCGCGGTCTGACCCAGGCCGCCGGCCAACTCGCCACCGCCGCTTTCACG
>SWDL01000170.1 GCA_005116795.1 Nitrospira sp.
GGTAGCGGCTGCCGTCTGTTGGAATGCGGGGTCCGCATTAACCTCTTTCTTGAACCCTTTCAAGGCCTTGCCGATGCCCTCCCCGATCTGAGGCAGACGGCCGGCCCCAAAAATAATCAGGACAATGACCAAGATAATGATGAGCTCGGAGAAACCCAGTGTCCCAAACATGGTCGCGGCTCCAACAAGCGCCGAGGGGTCACTCTATCCGGCGGGGATTCGCAGTGTCAAGCCGGGGAAAGGCCGGAGGTTGGATCGTTCGGCCTCGGCCCTCAAACCTCAAGCCTCAGGCCCCTCAGCCCTCACACACTCTTCAAGATCGGCACGAGTTCGGTCTGGAGCGGTTGGCCGAACACGAGGACGTCGTTCTCCGTCACAAAGGCATCCAGCTCGCTGCGTATGCCGAAGTCACCGGCCAAATAGACGCCCGGCTCGATCGAAAAACAGGTGCGGGGAATCAGCCGGCGGGTGTCCTGGGTTTCCAGGTTGTCGATGTTCGCGCCGTTGCCGTGCACCTCTTCGCCGATGGAGTGCCCCGTGCGGTGGAGAAACTGGTCGCCGTAGCCGGCGTCGCGAATCACCGCCCGGCAGACGTCGTCCACTTCCCAGCCGCAAGGAAACTCGCCCCGAGTGACCCGGTCCCGCGCGAAACTGAGCGCCGCATCGCGCGCATCCCTGACCAGTTCAAAGATCCGACGATAGCGGTCAGGAACCGACTGCCCCACATAGCCGGTCCAGGTAATGTCGCCATAGACGCTTCCGAGTTCGGGCCGTTTCGCCCAGAGATCGATCAACAGGAGATCGCCCTCGCGGACCGGCCAGGAGGCCTGAGCCTCGGGCGTGTAGTGAGGATCGGCACTGTGGGCATTCACCGCCGCAATCGGCGCGGAGCCGGTCATCAAGCTGCGGGCCTTCATGCGGCTGAGGATAAACTGCTGCACGTCATATTCGCACAGGGCCGTTCCTGCGCGGATACCGGCGGCCACATGGCCGAACGTCTCGGTGACGATCTGCCGCAGCCCGTCCACCGCCTCTCGATGCGAGGCCAGTTGTCGATCATCCCAGACGGCTTCGAACCGTTGAACCAAATCGGCCGACGTGGCGACCTCCGTCCCCAGGCTGCGGATCAGCTCAATGGTTCCGGCATCCACCCGTGAGATGTACGGCACGGCATTTTGGGGGGAATACTGCATCGCGACGCGCCGGGCCCCACGCAGTATCTCGGCTAAGAGACTCCGTTGCTCCTGCCAGCCCACATACAGTCGAGTCGCTCCAGGCAGCTCCTCCAACTGGCGCGGCTCGATGCGGTGCAAGAGCTTGACCGGCGTCCCTGTGGCCGGCACCCAGTAGTACCATCGCCGCGTCACATGTTTGCCGGCATCCAACTTGAGGATACGGTAGGCCAGGGGATCGCTCACTCGGAAGTCATAGAACAGCCACCCGTCGAGATTCCCACATCCCTGCAACGCCTGCTGGATCTGCGCCACTCGGTCGTCATGCACGGCTCGCTTCGACATGAGGTGCATCTTACTGAGGGCGCAGGGACCCGTCAATGAATCGGCCTCGGAATCGGCCTCGTGTCATGTGATGGCCGGAGACATTTCGTTTGGGGATCCACACCCTGCGCAGGATGCGGCAAAAGCTGGCAGCGCCGGCCCCCCTCTGATACCCTGGCGTCAAGGTCGCCGGAGGCAGGCGGCACGACGCCGAGACGTTCGGTATGAGCCTGTCGCCTGACATGGACACAGGAACCAACACCGATTGCCCGGCCTGCGGATCATCCCGCAGGTCAGAGGACCAGACCGTCCCCGATTACGAGTACGGCCTCCCCTATCGAGCCGCCTACCTGTCGTGCGAGGACTGCGGGACGACGGCCCAAGCGCCGATGCCCAGCCCGGCTCAGTTGGCGGCCTTCTATCCGCCGGCCTACCACAGTCACACGAATCGCGGACTCTTGCATCGACTGCGCTGCCGGATGCGCCTCCGACAGTGCCTCCCGCTCCCCCTCGAAGATGGGGTGGTCTTGGACTACGGATGCGGCAACGGCGCCTTTCTTGAGTACGCAGCCCACGCGCTGCCTGGCGTTCGCTTCTTTGGATACGAGATCAGCCCCAAGCGGACCGTGACCGTCCGCCGGCAGGGCCGGATCACGCTTGTGGAGGGAGCGCTGGAGGATCTCCTAGACCGGCTGCCCGCCTGTCGGTTAATCAGCATGAACCACGTGATCGAACACCTGCCCGACCCGCAACGAGCCCTTTCGGCCTTGTCACGAATGCTCCTCCCGGGCGGGGCGTTGGTCGGACAGACACCGGCAGCCGGCTCCTGTGAACATCGGACATTCGGATCCAGGTGGAGCGGGTACCATGCCCCACGACACACGATCGTCTTCTCACGGCGCGGCTTAAGGGAGTGCCTGACTCGCCTCGGGTTTCAGCACATTCGCATCTCCCCAGCGTTCAACCCGGCCGGCCTCGCCGTCAGCCTGGCCTCCGCAGTCTCTTCTGAGCCTGTGACGGGCATTCCCCGGCACGGTATTGCATGGCTCGGTTGGCTGGCAGCCGGAACGTGGCTCGCCCCCTTCGATCTCCTGTCCGGCCAGTCCGGCATCATGAATTTCAGAGCCGAGAAAGCTGAGACGCGCTCCCCATGACGCGTTTAGATCTCACCACGTTCACGGACAAACGGAGCGATGCCTGGTCGGGCTTCATCGTGGCGATGAACCTGTTCCTGGTGCTGATGCCGCTGTACGTGAGCGCCTGGCTTGGATTCGGCCTTTATCTGCTGCCGGCCTGGGTCTGGTGCGGGGTCGGCATGAACGGGCTGTTGAATCTCATGCATGAGTGCGCGCACTCCCATGTATTCAGGGGGCGCGCAGGCTCAATGTTCCTCGGCCGGTGGGTGCTTGGTCCCCTGGCCCTGGCCGACTTCGATGCCTACCAGAAGCGCCATTGGATTCATCACCGTCGTCTCGGAGAGGGTGATGATCCCAAGTACGTGTATCGGGTGAATGTGCGCGGGCGACGCTTTCTGAGCTTTACGGTCAGATGCGTGTGTGTGTGGGAAGCCGTGAAGAAATTCTCCGGGCAGGCCATCTCGGCAAATCGAGAGGGGGGCGGCTCGACTCTGTGGCCTCGCCTTTGGGCGATGCGAGTGCTTCTGGTCCAATCACTCCTGGCCGGGTCGATCCTCTGGGTGGCCACGGATGGGGGCGGCCGACCGCTCGGTGAAGGGCTCTTGACGGCTTCGGCCGTGTATGGGGGAGTCTATCTCTATGGGCTGGCGTCGTTGACGGTCTGGGTGGCCGGCTTACGCGCGATCGCCGAACATCAGATCACCGGCGATCAGGCCGTGACACAGAAAGATGCGGCCCTCCGGAACTTTCGGCCCGGGCGACTGCTGAGTTGGCTCCTCGGCAGTTACGGCTTTGTTCAGCACGCCACACACCACTATGAGCCTGCCATTCCCTATTATCGGCTCCCGGACGCGACGGCCGTCCTCGCCAGGACGAATGCGTCGTTTTCTCCAATCCACACCTATGGGAACGTGCTGGCCGCCGCCATTTGCTGACGGTCGGCCTCATTCACATCCGCCCTTCATCCAGTTCGATGATATCGACCCACGTCGACGCGGACGGCAAAGCAGTGACCGGCACACCACGCTTCGCCGCCACCTCGACCAATCTGGACTGAAATCGTTGCCGCGTCCCCTCGTCTTTGGGGCCGCCGGTCAGGATGCGCTCGTTCCACTGGCGTGCCTCCTCCACAGATGGTCGGCGCCCGTGGGCATAGACCCACTGGAGCAGCTCCTCGTCCGTTCCCCCTTCCAATACCCGTCGTTCGAATTCCTGTGGATTCAACTGAAGGAACTCGACCAGATACTTATCGAACCCGGTGGTGAAGTAGTTGTAGTCGGGAATCAGGCCGGCGTGGCGCAGTCGGATTTTGTCGATCAGGCGGCCCAGATGGACCATCCCCCCGAGTTCAATGTTTGGGCTTCTGGGATACCGCGTCGTCGTCATGGTTTGGGTCCTTTCTTTTGGGTCTTCGCACCTTCCAGTGGGTCATTCTGTAGTCCGGTCCTGCTGAACGCCTTGTCTGAGGCGGCGTTCCTGGCGGTATCCACTGCTTGAAAGTGGTGTCGGTTCTGGGGCAGAGTCGCCGCATGCATCATCCCACATCACTTCGTGCCCTCTTCTCGCTGCCGGGCTTCGTGGCGGCCTCCCATCTCGTCGGCGTCTTCGGGGACCGCTACGCCAGAGTGCTGGTGTTGCGGCGCCGAAAAAAACGGCCCGCTGCTCGCCGTGTGGCCACC
>SWDL01000171.1 GCA_005116795.1 Nitrospira sp.
TCTGGACCATGGGGTCGGCCGTGGTCGTCGGCGCCCTCGCGCTGGTGACCGGGGCATTCGGGGTGTGCCCTTGCTATGGCCTGTTTGGGATCAATACCCGGCAGACAGGCACGTGAAACGGGGGATAACTCCCGAATGCGAGTCTGACGAACAACGATTCACGCGACCCGGTTCCGAGGAGAATACGCAATGGAACGTCGAGGGGAGGAGGGCATGATGATGCGCATGGTTCTGTTCGGATTCGTGACCATGCTCCTCGGATGGCCGCTCCTCCATCCTGCGTGGTCGGCCGCCGCCGGCAATCCCACTAACGGTAAGATTCTGTATGAGACACATTGCCTCGCCTGTCATGGGCCCCAAGGCAGGGGAGATGGACCGGGCGGCAAGGCGCTGAATCCTCGGCCCGCCGACTTGACCACGGCCGGGACCCAGAACAAGCGAGACGTGCAGTTGTTGAAGATCATCGAGAACGGACGGCCGGCGAGCGCCATGACAGGGTTCAAAGGACGGCTCCCCGAGCATGAGATGAGTGATCTCGTCGCCTACCTGCGACAGTTGGGAAAATAAGACAGGCTTGGTGATGGATCACGAGCGGGGTCATCATGAAAGAACGACCTGCGCGGGTGTGCCTCTCATCTGTGAGGTTGGGCCTCTCAGGGGCTTCCATGAGAGGTGAGCCACGCCGCGCTGACGACCGGTGCCTGAGAATGAGGGAGGGTTGCCATGGCCAATTTACGTTTCAGGCTTCAGATTGTTGGTCCAACTGGAAACGTGCAACCATGAAGCATGGAACTGAGAGACACGAACGACGAGAGACGATTCACGAGATGCGAGCGACGGATGGGCGGAGGCCGGTCAAGCCAATGGGTTCTGGACTTCCAGGAAGTCAAACTTCCTGAAATCCACGTCGCTGGTGTAGAGTCTCCGCACCTCGTGCTGCTGGAGCAGCGCTGCGAGGTGTGCGTCCGGGACCAGGTTTCCACGAACGGGAGAGCTCCCCGTCACCTCGCGATAGATCTGCAGGAAACCTTCGGCTTCCGAGAGGACGCGAGCCTGAGGCAGGCTGGTGAGCGCTTCGATGTTGCCGAGCGCTTCGTCGGGTGACAGTGGTTGTGCGAAGATTCGTGGATGCGTGGCGATCCGCAGGTAGGACATGAGCGTCGGCCAGGCGAGGCAGAACAATTCTTGGGTAGAGGCTCGGCTCTCGATGAAACGGTGAGCCACCGCATGATGCCGACTTGTGCGGTCCGAGGCATATAATAGGATGTTGACATCGACCGAGTAACTCACGGCTTGTCTTTATCGAGGGTCGCGTAGATGGTTTCCTTATCGGATAAGTCTATTAATGTTCCCATGG
>SWDL01000172.1 GCA_005116795.1 Nitrospira sp.
TTCCGCTTCCATGAGGATTCCCCCGGGATCGCGTGACCGCTCGCGTCCCCTCGTGTAGGGGACCACACAAAATGTGCAAAAGTTGTCGCAGCCGCGCATGACCGCGAGCCAGGCGTTCACGCCGGCCGGACGGTCCGGCACGATGTCGTCGTAGGTTTCATATTCCGACAGATCGACCGCGAACCCCTTGCGTGAGAGCCCTTCCTCCTGAGCCTGGATGGCCTCCATGAGCAGATCGGGAAGACGGCGGTAGCCGTCGGGTCCGACGAGCACGTCGACCAGCGGCGCCTGCTCGGCCAGCTCTTCTTTCAGATGTTGGGCCATGCACCCCAAGACCCCCACCACGAGGTTGCGCGCGCTCTTGATGGGCTTCAAGTCCGCCAGATGCCCATACACCTTGCTGTGGGCATTCTCGCGGATGGCGCAGGTATTCAACAAGACGACATCCGCCCTCTCGCGGTCGTCCGTGAAGACAAATCCCCGCGCCTTGAGCAAGGAGCGGACGAGTTCGGTGTCGTACTCGTTCATCTGACAGCCGAAGGTCTCGATATGGACACAGTAGCCCGTCGTCATGGCGCCGCCATCGTCTTTCGTTCCAAGGTCCAGGAATGCGTGCCGTCGGTGTAACTTAGTGTGCCGTCGGCGTTTCGTTCCATCCTCACCGTATGCCGAGGTCTTGTCCTCATGGGGCCGCGCCGGGTTCTCAGAGACGCTCCGGTGGCGCTCCGACAGCCAGGCCATCCATGGCGCCTGTAATCGTGACATCCAGGAGGCGATTCTTCAGACTCTGCGCGGCCGGCACGCCGACGCGCAAGTAGTTCTTGGTGAGTCCGGTCCAATACCCCTGCTCCTCGCGGTTTTCAAACAGCACTTCCACCCGCCGGCCCACGTAGGCCTGGGCCGCGGCCAGCCGCTTTCCGCGAGACAGCTCAGCCAGATCCTTGCTCCGAGCCTGCACGGCCTCCGCCCTGACGGTCTCTTGAAGTCGGGCCGCCGCCGTGCCTGGCCTCTCGGAATATCGGAACACATGGAAGTAGGCGAAGGGGAGATCCGCGGCGACGGCCCGAGTGTTCGCATAGTGAGAGTCGGCTTCGCCGGGAAAGCCCACCATGAGATCCGTTCCCAGCCCAAGGTCGGGCATGAGTCTGGTGGCCCGATCGATCAGGGTGAGATAGTCCCGAACCTGGTACTGACGATTCATCGCGCGCAGGATCTCGTCG